>DAOUBN010000045.1:0-5853 GCA_034432815.1 Anaerolineae bacterium
GGAAGAGGGAGAAAACCGGAAGGGCAGGGTAGAGAAGGCGAGCCTGGTCCGTCCCCAGGACCGTGGCCGTCCACTTAACCAGGCCAGCTATCACTCCAGCCGCGTAGAGGGCCATGAGCCCCCAGAAAGCCGGAAGCGCCCCCAGCGGCCTTCCCTTCAGCCAGCCGAGAGCCGCCCCGAGGGGAATCAAACCCAGAAGCCAGTAGAGCCAGTTCGGAAGGCTTATCCCGATCCATGCCAGCCACCAGGAGCGGTAGAGCCCGCGGGCCAGCCAGACGAAATCCTTCCAGCCCAGGGGGGCCGTCCGCAGGGCATTGGCCTGCAGGATGAGCCGCCACCCCAGGGGGTCGCCGTAAAGGAGTTGATTGCGGAGGAACCACCACCCCGCCGCCAGCAGCATCCCGGCCAGAGAAAGGAACCCGTAAAGGAAGAAGCTCCTCACCCGCCTCTCGCCCGAATCCAGCGCCAGCTTGAGGGCCACGAACCCTACCGGTATCCCGAGGACCAGGAGGCTCGCTTTGCTCAGGACCCCAAGCCCCCAGAGCAGCCCGGCATAAAAAGCGAAAAAGGCCGGCTTCCTGACTCTTCGGGCGAATCCGAAACCCGTCACCAGGATGGTTACGGCGCTCACAGCGGCGGCCAGATTGTCATTGTTGGCCACGCCGCTTATGAAAAGAAAGCCGGGGGGGAAAGCAGTAAGGGCTGCAGCCCCGAGAGCCACCGCAGGGTCATCAGGGTAGAGGACAAGGCCAAGCCGGTAGATGGCCCAAAGGGTGACGGCTCCGCAGGCCATGGAAAGAACCCGCACGAGCCACCAGGCCCTGGCCCAGCCAGCGAAAGGGAAAACCTCATCGGAGGTGTGAAGCAGCAAATTCTTTGGGGCGAGGGGATCCCCCAGGTCATAATCGGAATTGGCTATTATGGCGAAGCGGCTAAGGTCAAAGGGGAAAGAGAGGGCGGCTCCAAGGAGATAGTAGAGAGGGGGCTGGAAACCCTCATGCTCCTCCGGACCCACAGGGAGGCTGGCGTGCCTCACAATGTAGACTATTACCGAAAAGTGAGGGGCTTCATCGGGGGCCTCCCCGAGGGGGGTCGCGGCCGAATAGGTGGAGACAAGGAAAAGGTAAAGGGCCAGGATAAGGGCGAAAAACCTCCGGGGATTCATCGCTCCCTCAGCTCCACCTCTCTGAGCAGGATCCTGTTGCCGGGGAAACCTCCTCCCAGGACCTGAAGGTTCCGGATTTCGGGGAAGCGGTAGAGGCCGGCCCCGATGGCATACCGGCCGGGCCTGGCGTCCACCGGAACTGCGATGGGATGAGGGTCGGCGATTATCTCCCCCGGAAGCCAGCGGGTGGTGGGGGTGAACCCTCCCACAGGATCCCCATCGTGCTGGGCGATTATCCTGCCGGTGGCAGGGTCAAAGATGTGCACGAAAGCCTTGAAATTCTCGTCCACGCTCTCAAGGCAGAGCCAGTAGAGGATCACTTCAACCCGGGAGCCAGGGGATATGAAGTCCGGGGCAGAATAACCCACAAGAAGGGCCTTCCCCTCCAGATTATAGGAGACGGCAACCGGCGGCGAAGGGGGCCTGAAAGGGTAAAGGTAAAAGCCCAGAAGAGCGATGAGGAAGCCGATCCCCACCAGGATTCCCTTCACAGCTCCGGGCGATTCCCTCCAGAGCCAGAGGAAGAAGACCAGCAGGGAAGCCAGGCTCGCGTAGAAGGCCCCCCGGCGCACAGGCGTATCCCCGAAGGCTATCTTAACGGTGTGCTTCCCGGCGGGGACCTCCCACGAAAGGAGGCCAAGGGGGCCCAGCGGCTCAATGGGAATTTCCCTTCCGTCCAGGAAAACCCTCCAGCCCGGGAAGTAGAACTGATGCCAGACAAGCCGGATGGCTCTGGGCGTCTCCACTTCCCACCAGGAATCAAGGAAGCGCTGGGGGCCAGGGACAAGCTTCGGGATAGCCCCGAGGGGCTCATATTCCGGTTCGCCGGGAAAGCGCGGGAGGGGGACGGCCGTCCTGTCAACCCTGACGGACACGGGGACGAACTCCGCCGTCCAGGTCGCCCCGATCTGCCGGTTCCGGAAATCAGTCTCCCACATGGGGAAAGCCTGGAGGTCGCAAGGGTTCAGGGGCATGGGCTTAAGGGGCAGCTTCCCGATGGCCGCCGGGATCGCCAGCAAGATGGGGAGAGCCCAGAGAGGGCCCGGGAAGCCCCAGCTTCTCTGCAGGCGGAAAAAGAAGAAAACCAGGCCTCCCCCTAAGAGCGAGGAGGAGAAAGCCGTCAGCATCATGAAGCGCCACGGATACTGGAGGGCGTCAATCCATCTTTCCAGGGCCCGCCAGAGGGGGAGCGAACCATCCCACCGCATCAGGATGCTGAGGGACAGGATGAGGATCAGGGTCGCCGCGAAAGGCCATTCCCTTCTTCTTTCCAGGATTAATGCCGGGGCGCCGGCGAAGGCCAGAAGCAGGAAGAGGAAGGGCACAGGGTGCAGTGCCACGGTGCCGGCGGGCGAATAGGGGTAGAGGAAATGGGGCTTGAGGAGCGTGAGCCAGTCCAGGAGGTGCTTCTCGTAGCCCCGGCTTATACCCGCTACCCCGATGAATACTTGCTTCATCTCAGCCAGAGCCGGAAGCCAGTAGAAGGCGGCGAGGCCGGAGCCGAGGGCGAGGGAAAGGAGAAGCCGGGCCAGGCTTCTGGCGGAAAGCCTCCCGGCAAGAATCAAAGCCAGCAGCCACAGGAGAAGCAGCGGGAGGGAGAGGAGGACCGAGAGGTTGTGAGTGAGAAGAAGACCGGCCCAGGCAAGCCCTCCCGCCAGGAAGTTCCCCCTCAACCAGCTCCACAGGATGAAAGGGGGGAAGACGAAAGCCAGGGCTTCCGGGATTGCCCCCCGGGTGTATACATCGGCGAGGTGGTAGGGGAAGAAGACGTAAAGGATGGAGGCCAGAAAGCCTGCTTCCTCGCCCCAGAGCTCTCGCCCCAGAAGATACATCCCCCAGCCTGAGGCGATGAAGCTCAGGGCGATGAGGATTTTCATGGCCACGACGGAGTTTCGGACCAGCAGGTGGATTAAAAAGGCGAGGTAATAGGTCAGGGGGGCGTAGAAGTTGAGGATGGGGTGGCCATAGCCGAAAGCGAAATCGGCGAACCAGCGGGGGTAGAGGTGGCCGGCCTCAATGTGCCTGATGAGGGAAGCCAGCCGGTAGAAGTGGAATATCCCATCGTCCGTCTGGAAGAAACCCGCCCTCACCAGGGGCAGGCAAGGTATCAGGACCAGGAGGAACCAGAAGAAGCGCCTCATCACCCCCTGCTCACCTTCACTCCCCTTGAGGCCAGCTCTTCCTCAAGGGTGGAGAGGGCTTCCTCCAGGGCTGCGCTGACCCTCCCGGCATCGGATCCGGAAGCCGCCAAGGTCACTTTAAGGCGGACTTCCTTTCCGAAGGCCCTGGCCCTGGATTTCACGTAAACATCGGGGTGTTGCCTGGCGACCTTCTCCAGAGCCTCGGCAATGGAGGATTCGTCCCCGCATTCCACCGATAAAGTTATGCTTTCGTAGAAGGACTGGCCGAAAATTTCCTCCAGGAAAGGGGCCAGGGAGGAGCGAAATATCCCCTTCATCTCCTCAGGGACTCCGGGGAGAGAAACTATAGAGCTTCCGCCGTGCTCCAGAAGCATGGCGGGGGCAGTCCCGACAGGGTTGAAAAGGGGTTTCCCGCCCTTAGGGAAAAGGGCCATCTTCCGCCTGGGAGGAGTGAGGGAAGGCTCCTGGACGTAGCCCGCCTGGTATAAAGCCAGGTAGCGGTCTGCGATCATTTGCAGGGCTTCTGGATTCTCCTCCAGGGGGAGGCCCAGGGCCATGGCTATGGCCTGCAGGGTTATATCATCGGCCGTGGGGCCGAGCCCGCCTGTGGTAACGATGAGTTCAGTCCCCCTGGAGAGGCTGCTCTTCAGCGCCCACCCGATTTCCTCCGGATCGTCCCCCACCATGAAACAGCGGGTAACCTTTCCGCCGAGGCCGGTGAGCTGCCGGCAGAGCCAGTGGGTGTTGGTGTCCAGCACTTCCCCCAGGAGGAGTTCATTGCCTATAGCGATTATCTCGCATCGGACCTGCCCCATAACCCTTTACTCCCCGCGCCAGGGGACTCCGAGGGGTATCACTTTTCCCGGATTGAGGATGCCTTTGGGGTCCAGGGCCTGCTTTATGGCTTTCATAACCTCAATCGCCACAGGCCCGACGGCCATCTCAAGGTAGGGCTGCTTGAGAACTCCAACCCCGTGCTCGCCCGAAAGAACCCCGCCCAGCTCCACCGCCATTTTGAAGATCTCTTCCGTAATTCTCTCCACCCTTTCCATGTCCTCGGGTTTGCGCTTGTCAAAGAGGATGTTGGGGTGCAGGTTGCCATCCCCCGCGTGCCCGAAGACGGCTATGGGCAGGCCGAACTTCTGCGATATCTCCCGGATCCTCTTCACGGCTTCCGGCACCCGGCTTCGGGGCACGGTGATATCTTCCCCAAGCTTGTTGGGAGCGCGGCGAGCCAGGGAAGGGGAAACGGAACGGCGGGCCTTCCAGAGGTTGTTCCTTTCGGCTTCATCCCTGGCCACTTTTACCTCCACCGCCCCGTTCTCCCGGCATATCCGGGCGATGGCTTCTATCTCACGGGCCACCGCCTCCTCCTGATTGCCGTCGGCCTCAAGGACCAGGATGGCTTCGGCCCAGGTGGGAAGCCCCAGGTGCAGGTATTCCTCCACCGTCCCGATGGTGGTCTGGTCCATCAGCTCAATGGAAGCGGGGATTATGCCGGCGAGGAGGATGCGGTGGACAGCTCTCCCGGCATCCTCAATGCTGGGGAAGACCGCCAGAGCTGTGGAGGCGTAGCGGGGCCTGGATATGAGCTTGAGGAGCACCTCCGTTATCACCCCCAGGGTCCCTTCAGTCCCGATGAAGAAGCGGGAGAGGTTGTAGCCGGTGGCGTTCTTGATGACTTTGCCCCCGGTCCTGAGGATGCGCCCATCGGCCAGGACCACCTTCATCCCCAGGACGTAATCCCCGGTGACGCCGTATTTGAGGCATCGGGGGCCTCCGGCGTTGCAGGCTACGTTCCCCCCGATGGTGGAATACTTGTGGGAGGAGGGGTCAGGCGGGTAGAAGAGGCCTCTCTTCTCCACTTCCGCCTGGAACTCGGCCGTTATCACCCCCGCCTCCACCCAGGCGGTCATGTTCTCCTCGTCTATCTCCAGGATCCGGTTCATCCGGGTGAGGGAGAGCACAATCCCGCCCGAGAAGGGGATTGAGCCCCCGGCCAGCCCCGAACCCATGCCCCTGGGGATGACCGGCAACCCCTCCCGGTAAGCCACCTTCATCACCTCGCTCACTTCCTCGGTAGAGCCCGGAAGGACCACCGCATCGGGCCTGTGCTCAAGGAAAGTGGCGTCGTAGGAGTAAGCCACAAGGTCCTCGGGGGAGGTCAGCACGTTCTTCTCCCCCACTATGCCCCTGAGTTCGCGGATGATCTGAGGCGGAATCATCTCTCCTCCTGCTGGCCTTCAAAGGTGTAAGCCAGGTCCAGAAGCTCAACGGGATGGAGGACCTGAACCTGGAGGCCTTTCTTCCTGACCCCAAGCCCCAGCTGGAGCTGGCATCCCGGGCAGCCTGTCGCCAGCACCCTCGCCCCCGAAGCCTCCACCCGCTTCATCTTCCCTTCCAGTATGGCAGGCGAAGGCTCGTAATGGGTCGGGGGCTGGGGGCCCGCCCCCCTAAAGCCGATCTCCACCAGGAACTCGCTCACATCCCGAACCTTGCGGGAAAAACTTTCAGCCCTCTCCGCCCATTCGGGGTCGTCTCTGAGGT
>DAOUBN010000046.1:0-5252 GCA_034432815.1 Anaerolineae bacterium
CCCGTCGCCGCCCGCAGCCATAACGGGTGGGAATCCTTTCAGGGCCATGCTCCATTCGTGGAAATATTGTCTTTCCACTTTCCTGGTCCCCTTCATGTTCTCTGCCACCCCTCTGGGTTTCAACCTGCTCATAGTGGGTTCAAAGCCGGAGTCCTTCCTCCTGGCGACCCTCAACAGCGTGCTTGCCATCCTCTTCCTGAGCGCCGGAATTGTTGGCCATCTCAAGAACCCTATGAGCCTGGTGGAAAGGGCTATCCTGATAGCGGCGGCACTTTTGCTGGTAGCTTATCCCGTAGCCTCCTCTGCCGCAGGGTTGGGGAGTGCGGTTGCGGGGCTCGCAGTCTTAACCTTAAACCTTTTGAGGAGGGGATAAAATGAAACCCGGAATGTTGAGGTTGCTGGCTCTGTTCCTTCTCCTGTCCCTTGTCCTCTCGGCCTTAGCCGGGTGCGCCAGGAAGCCTGAGAAGCTCTCCTTCAGCATTGCTACCGGCGGGACAGGGGGAGTGTGGTATCCTCTGGGAGGGGCTATAGGAGGCCTCATAACCAACAAGGTTCCCAACACCGAAGCCACGGCCGAGTCCACCACTGCAGCCATTGACAACCTCCTGCTCCTGACCACAGGGAAAGCCGGGATGGCTTTCTGCTATGACTACCACGTGGTTTGGGCGAACGAAGGCAAAATCCAGGCCCTTGGCGGCAAGAAGCCTGTCCGGCTTGTAATGGGCTTTTACGAGCAGCCCCTCCACGTGGTCACCAAAGAGGGAACAGGCATAAAGACCATCTACGACCTCAAGGGGAAGAGGGTTTCAACAGGGGCTCCCAACAGTGGCACCGAGGAGCAGGCCGGCTATGTCCTTAAAGCCCTCGGCATTGACTGGGATAAGGATTTCACGAGGGAGAAGCTCGGAGCCTCTGAATCGGTGGCCGCTCTGAAGGACGGAAAGATTGACGCTTTCTTCTGGAGCGGAGCGGTCCCCACTTCCTCCATCATTGACCTGGCTTCCACCCCCGGCCTGAAGATGGTGCTGGTGCCCATAGCGGGAGAAGATGCCGATAAGATCATGGCCGCCAACCCTGGCGTCTTCCACAAGACCAGGTTCGCCGCCGGCTCTTACCCCGGCATTGAAAGCGAAGTGGAGACCATAGGAATCACCGCTGTGCTGGTGACCATGGACACCTTCCCGGCCGACAGGCTCTACCAGATCCTGGATGTGATCTTCTCCAACCTGAACGAGCTGGCGGCGGTGTGGAAGGGGGCTGCCAAGCTCACTCCTGAGAAGTCCATCGGCCAGGTAACCCCCGATGCCCTGAAATACCTCCATCCTGGCGCTGAGAAGTTCTTCAAGGAGAAGGGGGTCCTGAAATAATATGGCGAAAGCACGCGGGGCCTTGCGGAGGTTCATGCGCCTCTGCAAGGCCTCTTTTTTAATCCTCCTGCTCCTCTTCCTCCCCGTCCCCGGGCATACCCTCGTGGAACTGGAGAGCCCCTCCGGGAACGCGTTCTTCGTGCTAAAAGACGGGGAGGAGGTTCAGTTGACCTGGAGGAACTCCCTTTTCGGCCAGCAAGTTACCGAGAGGTTCGTGGCCAGTGGGGGCTTCATCTGGCTGGAAGAGGTCAGTTTTGAGGACAGAAACTCAGGCCATGCTGTGGAAGCTACCCCACAGGACCTGGCAGACCTCTACCACACTGGCGGGGCTTTCAGGGTGAAGGGGGTGCACAGACCTTTCAGCGAGGTTGTCTTCCGCCTGGGGGAAATAGGCAAACCGCGGCTCAGGGTAAAAGGCGAAGAACTGAGCTTATACGACGAGGCCGGTTTCGGGGGCAGGGTAGTCCTGAAAGCTAACAGGTTGCGGCTCATATCCCTTTTGCGGGCTTCTGCAGGAGCACTCGTTCGTCGCCTACCCTCCTGGTTATTTTCCTCTCATCCAGGTGCTCCATGAGGGCCAGGGCATACTTCCGGCTCGTCCCGAACATGTCCCTCACCTGGGCCACGGTTATTTTCCCCTCCCGCTCAAGCCTTTCCACCACCCTCTTGACCATTTCCCGGTAAGTTTCGGCCAGGAAGACGACTTCCGGGCTGACTTTCACCAGGATCCCCGTGTCCAGAAGGGCGGAGAAGAGCTCGCTTCCGAGGGCGGCTTCGCACTCGGCCACGGAGGGGGTGGCGTAGGGGCTGGCCCTGAAGCGGGACAGGAGCCTTTCCACCAGTTCTTTCTGTTCGGGGGAGAACCTGACTTCGTGCCGGGAGAGGGCCAATACCCCTTCTTCCTCCCGGATTCTCCCTTCCGCAGCTGCTCTGGCCAGGGCTTCTGAAAGGACGCCCGGAGGGATTTTCAGCCGGCTGCGCAACTCTTCTTTGGGCATCCCCTTCCTCAGGGGGTAACGCCGGTGGTAATCCTCCAGGAGGGATTCCATGCGGGCCAGGAGTTTATCCCAGCCGGCTCTGGTCAGGAGGTAACCCTCTTCCCCGGCTCCTTCGGGTTTCAGGGTTATGACTTCGCCTTTTTCCATGAGCCTGTAGAGGATCTCCAGGGCTTCTTCCCTGCCGAAGCCGAGGCGTGGGAGGATTTCCTGGAAGCGGGCCGGCTCATAAGCCTTCAGGGTGTTGAGGAAGACCTCCTCCGGGGCGCCGCTGGCCAGGATCCTGAGCTTCTCCACAACTTCGGGGCGGAAACGCCGGTGCTTCCTCCCCGGGTGAGGCTCAACCACCTTTCCTCCTCCCACCGTCATGGGCGGGGAGGGCCAGCGGATTATGAAGCCATCCCCCTTCACCAGCGGGATGGGCCTTTCCAGAACGAGCTGGACGAAAGCCTCTTCCCCTGGCTTCACCTCCTCCCGGTCCAGAACCCTGACTTTAGCCATGACCTCGGCTGAACCGCTGAAGAACTTGACCTCGGCATTGTGGGGCAGGGGGAAGGGGGAATCCACGAGGTAGCGGAGGTGGACGTCCACCAGGGAAGTGGGGGTGAGCCATCCGGGGATAGTGAGGACATCTCCCCTGCTTATTTGCTCTTTGTCAACGCCGCTCAGGTTGACGGCAACCCTGCTTCCCGGCCGGGCGACCTGGATCTTCTCCTTGTAGGATTGGAGCCCCCTTATCCTGGCCCTCAGGCCCTGGGGGAGGATCTCCACTTCCTGCCCCACCTGCAGGCACCCATCCACCAGGGTTCCGGTCACCACGGTCCCGAAGCCGGTGATGGTGAAGACCCGGTCTATGGGCAGGCGCGGCTTCCCGAGATCAACCCTTGGAGGGGTGCGAACCAGGATGTCCTGAAGGGCCTGGACCAGCCGGTCAAGCCCTTCCCCTGTTCTTGCAGATGTCAGGATTATGGGGGCATTTTCCAGGACTGTGCCCTTTACCGTTTCCCTGACTTCCTCCTGGACCATATCCAGCCATTCCTTATCTTCCACCAGGTCAATTTTGGTCAGGGCTATCACCCCCGCCTTGACCTGGAGGAGGTCCAGGATGGCCAGGTGTTCCCTGGTCTGGGGCATGACCCCTTCGTCGGCGGCGATGACCAGGATGGCGGCGTCTATCCCGCCGACTCCGGCCAGCATGTTCTCAATGAAATCTTTGTGGCCCGGGACGTCTACTATCCCCACCTTCTCCCCGTTGGGGAGGGTGAGCCAGGCGAAGCCCAGGTCTATGGTCATTTCCCGCTCTTTCTCTTCCTTAAGCCTGTCGGGATCTATGCCCGTGAGGGCTTTGACCAGGGTTGACTTCCCGTGGTCCACGTGGCCGGCTGTTCCCACCACATACATGGCTCAATCCCCCATGGCTGCCGAGAGGAAATCCTGGAATGCGGAGAGGACTTTCCTCAGGCCCTCTTCCTGAGTCCTGCGCAGGGAGACAAGCTCCTCCCGCAGGCCTTTGAGGGCTTCTTCCAGAGCCTCAATCTTGACCAGAAAATCCCTGTTCCTGGCTTCCTGGCGGGTCCGGTTCTCTTCTATGAACATCTCCTGCTGTTTCCAGCGCCTCTCCATCTCCTCCCGGTATGCTTCCCATTCTTTCCTGAGCCTCTCTTCCGCTACCCTAACCAGTTCCAGGACTTCCCTTTCGGTGGCGGTTACGCTTTCCTGTAGCTTAGCCGTCTGTTCAGCTATTTTGCGGTTTTTCTCATACTGCTGGGCGTAAAGTTCCATGAGGGAGGAGTATTCCTCCATTTTCTCCGCAAATTTGGCGAACTGCCTGGCCCACTCTTCCATCTGGCGGCGGCGCTCCTGCTCGGCCACCTGCTGGGCTTCAAGCCACTTTTCCTGCTCCTGACGGAGGTTCTGCTGGAAGAGGGGGATTTCTTCCAGTTTCTTTGCCAGCTTCTGGATCTGCTCGGCGAGGTAGTCAAAGCGGCTTTCCAGTTCGCCGGCCCTCTTCATCAGCCCGGCGTTCTCCTGCTGGACCTGGGCCATGCGCTTGAGGAGGTAATCGCTTCGCTCCTGAGTGTAGGCCATGGAATGCTCAACGTTTTCCAGCGCTTTTTCCAGGTTGCCGAAGCGGTCCCTCAGGGCCAAGATCGCCTCGTTGAGCCTCGCTTCCTCTGCTTTTCGGGCACTTATCTCCTCCGGGAGCTTCTTGAAAGGCTCCAGCTCCTTCCGGAGGTCATCGATCGCTCTGGCCAGGCGGGCCCTTTCGGCCTGGTGGAGGCGCTCCGATTCCAGGGCGGCTTTGCGCCGCTCTTCTTCGTAGTTCTGGATGAGGAGCATGATCTCTTTCTTGGTGTTTTCCAGCGATTCTTCCAGTTCGCTAAGCCTGGCGAGGGCTCCTTTCAGTTCGTTGAGCTTCTTTTCCAGCTCCTGGAGGCCGTCTTTCTGGGCCTGGGTTTCAAGGGAGAGGGCCTCAACCTTCTGGAGGAGTTGCTTCAGTTCGGTGCGGTCCCTCCTCCTCTCCTCATCAAGCCAGGTGACCATCTGGGCGAGCTGGGGGAGTTCCATTCCCATCTCTTTCCTCCGTCAGGGTTTTATCTCCACGGGCGTTCCTATCTCAGCCCACTCGTATAGTAGGCGGGCTTCCTGCGTCCCCAGGATTATGCAACCGAAGGAGACAGGCCTTCCCAGGTAGCCAGCCCACAGGGTTTGCCCGTTGGGGAGGATAGGGAGGGCGTGGATGCCGTTCTCCATGTCTCCCACCCTGTATATTCCGAGCCAGTAAGGCATCTTGAGCCCCCATCTGTAGGAGTAGGCCATGGGTATTTTGCTTATGACGGAATAAGAACCGGGCTTTGTGGGGGACCCAGGCGCTCCGGTTGAGCACACT
>DAOUBN010000047.1:0-7183 GCA_034432815.1 Anaerolineae bacterium
CCCTCCACCCCCATTTTTTTCAATCGGGGGTGCAGGGGGGAGAAGCCCTCATGCCGGGGGAGGGCGGGGGGTGTCCCCCCGCCTTTTCCAAAGAGGGTGGGAAAATTGAGTTTACCCCGCCCCCGTTTGCCGCGGCTGAGCCTGGCTTAAGGGTCCCACTCGGAGACAGATTTCAGGAGTTAACAACCCGCCCCTGATTTTGTTTTTGTGGGGGGGACACCTCCCTACGTCAGGGGGGCAGAGTCCCCCTGCACCCCCTGTTTTCCCATCCCTCACCCGGATGCGTGAGAGCGTTGAAAAGCCCTGAGCATCCCCCGGGCCTTCTTGACCGGATAGCGGCCTGGTGGTAAAATAAAAACCGACTTAAAAGTCGGATTTTCAAGGAGGCGAGCATGTATAGTGAGCTTGTGTGGGAACACTTCATGAACCCCCGCAATGTCGGGGTCATAGAAGACGCCGACGGGGTGGCCAGAGTCGGGAACCCGGTATGCGGGGATGTTATGGAGATGTTCATAAAAGTTAAGGACGGAAGGATCGTGGACATAAAGTTCAGGACCCTGGGCTGCGGCGCGGCCATCGCTACCAGTTCCATGGCCACGGAACTTGTGAAGGGCAAGACCCTTGAAGAAGCCCTCAAGCTTTCCCGCAAAGCCGTGGCGGAAGCCCTCGGAGGGCTTCCACCAAACAAAATGCACTGCAGCAACCTCGCCGCAGAGGCTGTCCACAAGGCCATTGAGGATTACCTGCGGAAGAATCCAGAGGTTAAACTGAACCTGAGCGAAGGGCAGGAATGAAGAAGGGAAAGGTTGTGGTGGCGATGAGCGGCGGGGTTGACAGTTCCGTCACCGCCGCTCTTCTTCTTAAAGAGGGGTATGAGGTCATAGGGGTGATGATGAGGCTCTGGGCCCCCGGGGATGGGGAGAACCGCTGTTGCCCACCAGCAGCGGTGGAGATGGCCCGCCGGGTGGCTGAAATCCTGGGCATTCCCTTCTACGTCCTTGATTTCAGGCAGCCCTTCTATGAGAAAGTGGTGGTTCCTTTCATCCAGGGTTACGCCTCCGGTTTAACCCCAAACCCCTGCCTGGCCTGCAATAAGCTTATAAAGTTTGACCTCCTCTTCCGGAAGGCCGTGGCCCTCGGGGCCGATTTCCTGGCCACCGGCCACTACGCCCGCGTGGTGAGAACCGATGGCCAATACAGGCTGCTCAAGGGGGTGGACCCCGCAAAGGACCAGTCTTACGTCCTCTACATGCTCACCCAGGAGCACCTGGCCCGGCTCCTCCTCCCCCTCGGCCATTTCAGGAAGGAGGAAGTGCGGAGGATGGCGCAGGAGATGGGCCTCCCCGTGGCCGGGAGGGAGGAAAGCCAGGAAATTTGCTTCATCCCCGGGAACGATTACCGGGATTTCCTGCGCCTTCACCTATCCGGAGCCATTTCCCCCGGCCCCATTTACGACACGAAGGGCCGCCTCCTGGGAACTCACAGGGGGTTGCCTTTCTACACCATAGGCCAGCGCTTCGGCCTCGGAATACCGTATGGCAAACGGTTATACGTTATCGCCAAGGATCCAGAACGCAACGCCTTGATCGTTGGCACGGCTGAGGAGCAGGGCCGCAGCGAGCTCCTGGCTGGGGAAGTTAACTTCATTTCGGGGCGCCTTCCCGAAGGCCCCATTGAAGTCAGAGCCCGCATCCGCTACCGGGCGCCGGAGCAGGAGGCGGTGGTCTATCCCTTGGAACAGGGCAGGGTGAAGGTGACTTTCAGGGAGCCGGTGGCGGGCATAGCTCCGGGTCAAGCCGTGGTTTTCTACAGAGGGGAAGAGGTCCTGGGGGGCGGGATAATCCTGATGGACACGGGGCAGGGCCCGGGGTCAGCTTCACTTAACGCTGAGGGGGCAATGTGAACGCCGTATGGGTTTTGTCCATCTTTGCAGGGCTTCTGTGCGGAGCCCTTTACCACCTCATGAGAGGCAGAAATTTCCGCCATCTCCTTGTTTACCTCATCGCAGGAGCCATTGGATTCACAGCAGGCCACCTGGTGGGCTCCTTCTTCCTCCCTTCTTTCCCCCTGACCTTCGGCGATCTCCACTTCCTGGAAGGCGCAATCCTCAGTTTCGGCTTCCTGAGGCTTGCTGAGTGGCTCAAGGCATGATATAATGGAACCCCAATCCGGGAAAGGAGAGGTTCATGGTTTTAGCAACTTTGCGGGATGTTGCCATCATTATCCTTGCGGTTGAATCCATTGCTCTGGGAATTCTGCTCTTCATCCTCGTTTTCCAGGTTTACCGCCTTATTCGCTTCCTGGACCGCGAGATAAGGCCCATTATGGAATCGGCCAGGAAGACCTCTCAGGTGGTGGAAGGGACGGCCTCAATAGTGGGAGAAGCCATTGCCAGGCCAGCTATTGAGGTGGCCAGCTTCCTCTCAGCCGTAAGGCATATAGCTAAAATCCTCACTGGAAGGAGGAGAAAAGATGTTTAGAAAAGCGAGCGATTTTGTCTTCGGGTTCCTGTTGGGTCTGGTGACGGGCGCTCTGGTAGCCCTGCTTTTCGCTCCCAGGCGGGGTGAAGAAACCAGGGCTCTGCTCCGGGAGAAGGGGATTGAGCTCCGGGAGCGCGCTGCGGAAAAGGCCGAGGAGCTCCAGGAAAAAGGCAGGAAGATCCTGGAGGAAGGAAGGGAAGTGGCCTCCCAGAAACGCGAGGAACTCCTGAAGAAATTAGGGGCTTAAGTCTTGAAGCTCCTCAGGCAGATAAGCGAAAGTTTCTCGGGCATCCTCGCCCTCAGATTCCTGGAGAGAATCAGTTCCTTCCACCGCATCCAGGCCAGCCCTGGCTTCCGGCAGGCCGCTCAATTTTGCCTGGAAAAGCTCAGAGAAGCTGGGGTAAACGCCCGCATCCTCTCCTTCCCCGCCAGGGAAGGGGTTTATTACTGGACCGCTCCCTCCTTCCAGGAGTGGGCAGTGAAGGAAGCATGGTGCTACCTGGAGGAGCCTGCGGAGGAGGCGGCAAAGCTTGCTGACTTCGCCGAAAACCCCATCTCCCTTATTCAGCGCAGTGCTCCCTTTGAGGGAAAAGCTGAAGTGGTCCCGCTGGAAAACTGGGAAAATCCCGAGGATTACCAGGGCCTTGACCTGGAAGGGAAAGTGGTCCTTACCAGTGGAGATGTTGACCGGGTGCACCAGCTGGCGGTGGAAAAATTCGGAGCTGCGGGCATCCTCTTTGACGGGATGAGGTCCATCCCACCGGTGCGGGAGAGGATGGATCTTCCCGATGCCAGGCAATATACCTCCTTCTGGTGGGAGGCCGGGGACAGGAAATGCTTCGGGTTTGTCCTGACTCCACGCCAGGGAGAAAAGCTGAGGGAGCTTCTCAGGCAGGGCAGGAAAGTTGTGATAAGGGCTAAAGTTGATTCGCAGCTTTACGACGGCTCCTTTGAGGTGGTGGAGGCCTCCATCCCCGGCCTTACCGATGAGTGGATATTGATAGTGGCTCACCTCTGCCATCCCTCGCCTTCGGCCAACGATAATGCCTCCGGGGCTGCTGTGGCCATGGAATCGGCCATCGTCCTCTCCCGCCTCGTGCGGGAAGGCGTCCTGCCGATCCCGAGGCGTGGCCTCCTCTTCCTCCTGGTCCCCGAAATCACCGGCACCTTTGCCTACCTCTCCTCCCACGAGGAACTCATCCCCAAAATCGTTGCGGGGCTGAACCTGGACATGGTGGGGGAGAACCAGGACCTCTGCGGGAGCAACCTCCTGATTGAAAGCCCCCCGGCCCCCTGTCCGACTTTCATCCCCTGCGTCCTGGCCTGGCTTCTGGAAGAAATCGGGGCCGAAGCCAGAGCCTTCTCCGGGGTTGGCCGATTCCCCCTGTTCCGGTGGAGCATCTCCCCTTTCTCCGGGGGGAGCGACCATTATGTCCTTTCGGACCCCACCGTCGGCATACCCTCCCTTATGGTGATCCAGTGGCCCGATCGCTTCTACCACACCGACCAGGATACGCCCGATAAAGTTGATCCCCGGATGCTCTGGAGGGTGGGAACGGCTGTTTCAGCGTGTGCCTATCTCCTGGCAAGCGCTTCGCATGAGGAAATCCTTGCCATGGGATACAAAGCCTTGTCCAAGCTGGAGAACGAGCTTTCGGATCGCGCTGCCGAAGACGTGGTCAGAATAACTGAGGCCGGGGATCCTCAGGAACTGGCTGTGGCTCTGGCCAGAACCCTGGAACGCTTGGATTTCCGCAGAGATGTGGGGCGGAAAGCTCTGGCCCATATGGCCCGCCTCTGGCCTGAGGAGAGCGGTTTTGTGGAAAAACTCCAGGAGAAACTGGATTTCTACTGCCAGGTGGTGAAACGCATGGTGGAGGAGATAGCCCGGGCCAGAGCCGAACGGCTTGGGCTGGAAGCCCTCCCCGAAGTCCCTGCTCAGGAGCCGGAGGATTCACTCCGCCTCGTTCCGGTCCGCCTCCACAAAGGCCCCCCGGCCGATGGGGAGATAAAGAGGCGTGTGAAAGCCTTATCATGGGAGGAGTCGGAGCGCTGGTATAGGCTCAGCAGGGAACTGGGCAACAAGAGGCACCTTCTCCCCGTCCTGGCCCTTTACTGGGCCGATGGTCACCGCACTCTGGGGGAAATCGCCAGGCTTGTGGAACTGGAAACGGGCCTGCCGGTGCGGGATTTCGTGGCCGAATTCTTCCAGTTCATGGAAAAAATGGGCTTTGTAAAGCTTGTGAATCCAGCGGTTTAAAATGTATATCCGGCCTTACAGGAAGCGGCGCTCTTCAAAATGGCCTGCTTTTATCGCAATTCTGCTGGTAGCAGCGGCTTTCTACTTCCTGCGCCAGAAGCCTGTAGCCAGCTTCATCCCGAGGCTGGGTCCCACTCCGACTCCCACCCCATCAGCCCAGCATTTCCTGCAGGAAGGGGATAAAGCCCTGGAGGAGGGACGGGTCAAGGAAGCTCTCTCCTTTTACTCAAAGGCTCTGAGCCTTGAGCCCGATAACTTCCAGGGGTTGCTTAAGCGCTCCCGCCTCCTCACTTTCATGGGCCGTCCCGGGGAGGCAGTGGAGGATGCCAGGCGCGCCGTCGCCCTCAAGCCCGATTCCCCGGAAGCGCTGGCGAACCTGTGCCTGGCCCTGGACTGGGCCGGTGAATACGACGAGGCCTTTGAAACCTGCCTCAGAGGCTTAAGCCTTGCCCCCGAGGATCCGCACCTGAGGGCCTACCTGGCGGAAACCTATGTGGACAAATCCAGTTGGGAGAAAGCCAACGAGGAAATTGCCGAGGCTCTTTCCCTTGCCCCTGAAGACCCCGAAGTCCTGAGGGCCTACGGCTACATCCTGGAGAAACAGGGAAAATACCGGCAGGCCCTTGAGGCTTACCTCAAAGCTCAGGAACTGAGCCCCCGCTCTTACTTCCTCTACATCCGGGCCGGCAACCTTTACATAATCCTCAAAAAGGGCAAGGAAGCCCTGGACCAGTTCAACAGAGCCGTGGAAATAGCTCCCGACTTACCCATGCCTTACGATGCTCTGGGCTGGGGATACTACCAGCTGGGAGACCTGGACAGAGCCGAAGTGGAGCTGAAGAAGGCTATAGAGGTAGATCCCAATTATGGACCTGCCTATGGCCACCTGGGAGTCGTTTACTACGTCAGGCAGAAATACGAAGAGGCCATCCCGAACTTTGAGAAAGCCATAGAGCTGGGGGTCAAATCCCTGGAGTATTACTACGAACTGGGCCTCTCTTACGTTTACCTGGACATGTGCGATAAGGCGATCCCCTGGCTGGAGAAGGCCCTGGAGATAGATCCGTATTCGGAGCCGGCCCTCTGGGGTCTTTCTGCATGCCAGCCTCAGAAGAAAAAATGAGGCTTTTCTTCCCCAACAGCCCTGTCCCCCCCGATTCGCCTGCCTATGTAGAGCGCCCCGCTGATATAAAAGTCCGTCACCTGGTCCTGAAAGGCGCTCCCGTTTACCTCTCAGGCCCTCCCCTTGCGGGGAAGACCTCTCTCCTGCTCCGCCTGGGATTTCAGCTCCTGGCTCAGGGTTTTTCCTTCTTCTACTTGAGGCTTAAGCCCCTTTTCTCCCCGAACGAACTGGAAAACTTCCTCAGTGATTGCGCCGGGGCCGGCGTCAGATGTCTTGTGGCTGTGGACAACTTTGAGCACGGGGGAGAAGCAGCTCTGGCCGTCCTGAGGCACTGGGTGCGAGAGCATCCCGGTTCACCCCTGATAATGGCTGGAACACTCTCCCCTTATCCTGGCGAAATATCGCCTTTTGTGGAGATAGCTTTGAGTTTCTTTTACAGGCCACATATCCTCCAGCTGGTAACCCTGCTGGGCCTGAAAGGGGAGGAGGCGAGGCGAATGGTGGAGGAGCTTTACCGGTGGAGCGGAGGCTACCCTTACATTGTCCAGAGCCTGTGCGCTGCTCTGGCCAGGGGTGAAAGCCTGGAGGAGGCCATAGAAGAATTTTCCCGCCGGGACGAGAAACTCCTGCCCTTGATAAAGGAGGCGCTGAAGGGGGTTCCAGAGGCCCTTGAGCTATACAGGCGCATAATCTCTGGCGAGCAAGTAACCTACCGCCAGGTAATACCCCTTTTCAGGAAAGCCCCTGCTTTGCGTGCCCTCTTCAGGAGTGATGAGAGGGGATTTGTGCGCCTCTCTTCCCCTCTGCTTGGAGTTAAAGAAAATGGGCCGGGCGGGATTTGAACCCGCACGGGGATCACCCAGAGGATTTTAAGTCCCCCGCGTCTGCCGTTCCGCCACCGGCCCAATAGAATTATACCCTAATGGAACCTCAGTAGCAAACCACCCTGAAAAAGTTGCAGGAGGCGGCTTCGCTACCGATAATGAACCCTCCTGCAAAAGGGACTGGGGGCCACTTTCCAGGCCCCTCACAGGTGGTTCGGAGGGTATGCTCCCGAAAGAGTAAAATCTGGGAGCGAGTTACCACCTCCTGAAACCTGCCCTCGGGTGGGAAAAGAGGGGGTGTCCCCCCACGAAAACAAAATTGGGGGCGAGTTGGCACCTCCTGAAACCCGCCCACGAGTGGGAGCCTGAAGCCAGGCTTAACCGCAGGGAACGGGGGTGGGAAAAAGAGAGGAAGAGGCGGGGGGACACCCCCCGCAGCCCCCTGGCATGGGGGCTTCGCCCCCCTGCACCCCCCATTTGGGGGGACACCCCCCAT
>DAOUBN010000048.1:0-2931 GCA_034432815.1 Anaerolineae bacterium
CCCCGTTTGCCGGAGGGGGGTGAAGATTTGCTCTGCCGAGGACCCGCCATTCCGGGAAGTTGAGCCGGACCACTGGGTAACCTGCTTCCGCTGGGAAGAAGTCCGAAAATTAAGGCTGGAGAAGGAAAATGCGCGAGAACTGGAAAATTCTGGGCAAAGAAGGGGTGAAACGCATCCATGAAGCAACTCTCGCCCTCCTTTCCGAGGTCGGGATTATCCTGACCCATCCCGGAGCCAGGGAACTCCTCTTTGAGCATGGAGCCCAAGCAGATAGGGGAAGGGTCCTGATCCCTCCAGACCTTGTGGAAAGGAGCCTGAGCCTCTGTCCTCCGAAGGTGAAAGTCCAGGGACGAGATCCGGAAAGAGCCATAGAACTGGGCGATGGCCGCTGGCACGCCCACAATGTGGGCGGCGTCCCGAATGTGCTGGACAGGGAGGTCAGGAGGCCAGCCGGGCGCAGAGACGTGGCCGAAGCCGCACGCCTCCTGGATGCGCTGCCAAATGTCTCCAGCGTAACCCCTCTTTTCACCCCTCAGGATGTTCTAGCCTCTTCCATGAGCCTGTGGATGCTCTACGACACCGTGGCCAACACCACAAAGCCCATTCACGGCCCTGGTGTCCGCAGTGCGAAGGAATTGCGAGCCCTGGCTGAGATGGCCCAGGTCCTTCTCCCTGAAGGCAAGTTCACCGTCTCCGTCTCTCCTGTGAGCCCCCTGTTCTTCCCTGACGAAGAAGTGGAGGCAATCCTGGAAGCTTCCCGCCTCGGCCTCACTTTAATTCCCCCCCCCGGCCCGATAATGGGAGCCACTGCTCCTATGTCCATAGCCGGAGCACTGGTCCAGCAGAACGCCGAAATACTGGCCTGCATTGTCCTCGCCCAGCTTGTGACCCCCGGCCTCCCTGTAGTTTACAGTGGCAGGGTGAGCGTCATGAACCCCCGCCCCGGCCTTTCGGTCTGGGGAAATCCGGAGGTGGGGATGGCCTCTGCCGCCACGGTGGAAATAGGTCACTATTACAATTTGCCTGTCAACGTGTATGGCCTCTGCACCAGCTCCCTATCCCCCGACATCCAGAGCGGATACGAACGGGCCTTCAACGCCGTTCTCCCCATCCTGGCGGGAGCAGATGAGATTTCAGGGGTGGGGGAAATGGAAGGAGGGGTTACCAGTTCCTGGGAACAGATGGTGATAGATGACGAAATCCTGACCAGCATCGGGAGGATCGTGCGGGGCTTTGAGGTAAACGAAGAGAGCCTGGCCCTGGAAGTCATAGCGCGCGTGATAGATGGTCCCCGAAATTTTCTGGCCGAGAGGCACACTGTGAAATACCTGCGCGGGGGCGAGATGCTGCAAACCAGGTTGGCCGTGCGGGAATCCTGGGCTGAATGTGAGACAAGGGGACGGAAAGGGATTGTAGAGAATGCGCGGGAGAAGGCTGAGGAGATTTTGGCCAGGCATGAAGTCCCTCCGCTTGACAAACATCAGCAGGCCGCCGTTGAAGAGATAATCCAGAAGTTTGAAGCCACCTGAGGCCCCTGTGGAGGCCAGGCTTGCAGGCCGGGAAGAATTGCATCTGGCGCTCCAACAAACATAAAAGGAGGGGCAGAGGGACTTCGTCCCCCTGACGGGGGGCGTGAGGGTGTCTTCCCACAAAAACAAAACTTGTTTTTCCTGGGGGGCACATCCCCCAGGCCCCCTGCCAGGGGGCTTTGCCCCCTGGACCCCCTTTGGGAGGACACCCCCTCACCCTTCCGGGAAGGGGATACGCCCCCTCCCCTCCTTTTCCCAGGCCTCCCTGTTATGGAGGCTTTGCCCCCTGCACCCCCCTTTGAGGGAAGGAGAGGGCGGGGGGACACCCCCGTAACTCCCGGCATGGGGTTTCTCCGGAGGTTTATCCATTTGCAAGGGTGCTCTCTGAGCCTGATTTCCCGGCGGCAAGAAGTGCTTTCTGAAAAAAAACCGCTCTGTAGATTGCGAGAGGGTTAATTTTTCAGGATGGAAACAGCCTGAAGCCCATCTGCTCAAAATTATGGTCAAAGGCAAAAGCATTGATTATGCCGAGCTTTTGCATGATGGCAAAGCTGGTGCAATCGGTGAAAGAAAAAGCTTTATCATTGTATCTGACGAAAATTTCCCATGCTGTTTGCCATATATCCTCATTAACTTTTACCACCTTTACCAGCGGGCTTTGGAGGACCCATTTACCGAACTCGACAGCCTCTTTGTGTCCAGCGCGAAAACGCAGCAAAGTCAAAGTCTCATCAAGGATGTAATCGCTGGTGATCAGGCGGACCTTCTGCCCCCTGAGTTCTTGCAGGAAAGACAAAGCACGGGCGTGATGGATGTCACTTTTATCGTAGAGAGCGCACCAGGCCCCGGTGTCGGCAAATAGCCTCATCTGTCCCCTCTCTTTCCATAGAGATAACTATCGTGGTGGATGGACAAATCGCCATCTTCGGTTGAGATGGCCCCTGCGATGCTCCAGATTGGGTCATCTTCCCGCAGCACTGTGCCTTCTTCCTGTTCCAGGTATTCCTTCAGGGCCTGGCGAATTTGCTCCGCAATAGTTATGCCTGTAGATTCACTCCGCTTTCTCAGCTCTTCATAAATATCCCTGGGAATATAAACCTGGGTTCTCACCATAGTGCTCATAATGCCCTCCGGCTTTTGGATATGTGGTTGCGTATACATTGTAACCGCAAAATGGCCTCTGTCAAACCCCCAAAGGGGGTGGGGGTAAACAGGGGGAGGGAATCTCCCTGACGGGGGAAATGGGGGGTGTCCCCCATCTTTTCTTTCCCCGCCCTCGTTTGCTGAGGGTTCGCCGGCGTTCAGGGGCCCCCTCGTAGGCGGGTTGCAAAAGGCGGCTTCTCGCCCCTTAATTGATTTTTCTGGGGGCACATCCCCCAGGCCCCCTGGCATGGGGGCTTTG
>DAOUBN010000049.1:0-6241 GCA_034432815.1 Anaerolineae bacterium
GCTTCAAGGTCCCACTCGTGGGCGTGTTTCAGGAGGTGCCAGCTCGCCCCCACTTTAGTTTTCGTGGGGGGACACCTCCCATTTCCCCCCGTCAGGGGGATTTCATCCCCCTCCACCCCCCAATTTTTGACCTGCCCACGAGGGAGCCCCTGAACTCCGAGCAAATGAGGGTGGGGAGCCTCTCCACTTCCCCGGCGGAGGGGCTTCGTCTTGCTTCCTGTTCTTCACCAGCAGGGACATGGTCAGAGTTGCGTTTTTTCGGTGCTCAGGGTATAATTGGGTGGTGATCCGAAGGGGATGATGGCAAAGCTTAAAGCAGGGAAGAAGACCCGTTTCCATGAAAAGCTTACCCAGCCCGGATGGGGGGTAAGCTTTTTTTAATTTCTATCAGGGAGGAGGAGAGATGAGCAAAGAGTTGAACCCTTTTGCTATAGCTCAGAGGCAGCTTGACGAAGCAGCAAAGATCATGAAGCTTGATGAAGCAACTCATGAGATCCTGCGCTGGCCCATGAGGGAGTTCCATGTGCGCATCCCCGTCCGGATGGACGATGGGAGCGTGAAGGTTTTTGAGGGGTTCAGGGTGCAGTATAACGATGCCCGCGGCCCTACAAAGGGCGGAATAAGGTTCCACCCAGAGGAAACCTTTGATACCGTGAGGGCTCTGGCTGCCTGGATGACCTGGAAGACAGCTGTAATGGACCTGCCCCTTGGGGGTGCAAAAGGAGGCGTGGTCTGCAACCCCAAGGAGATGAGCAAGGGGGAGCTGGAGAGGCTGAGCAGGGGTTACATAAGGGCTCTGGCCCACTACATCGGCCCCGAGATAGACGTCCCCGCCCCCGATGTCTACACCGATGCCCAGGTCATGGCCTGGATGATGGACGAGTATTCCAAGATCGTGGGTCACAACGCCCCGGGCGTGATAACCGGAAAGCCCATACCCCTCGGCGGCTCCGCCGGCAGGGAGGACGCCACCGCCCGCGGGGGCATTTACTGCATCCGGGAAGCAGCCAAAGTCCTCGGAATCACCCTGAACGGCGCCACCACCGCCATCCAGGGTTACGGAAACGCTGGCACCTACGCCCACAAGCTGGGCACGGAGCTCCTGGGCCTTAAAGTGGTGGCCGTCTCCGACTCCAAAGGCGGCATCTATAACCCCAAAGGCCTTGATTATGAAAAAGTGCTCGCCCACAAGAAGGAGACGGGCAGCGTCATCAATTTCCCCGGAGCCGATAACATCACCAACGAAGAGCTCCTGGAGCTGGATGTGGACATCCTCATCCCCGCCGCCCTGGAGAACCAGATCGGGGACTGGAACGCCGACCGTATCAAGGCGAAGATAGTGGCGGAGCTGGCCAACGGTCCCACCACCCCCGAGGCGGACGAGATCCTCTTCCGCAAGGGTGTCTACGTTATCCCTGACTTCCTGTGCAACGCCGGAGGCGTGACCGTCTCCTATTTTGAGCAGGTCCAGAACTTCTACCTCTTTTACTGGGATGTGGAAGAGGTGCACAGGCACCTGGATGCCAGGATGACCAGAGCCTTCCACTCGGTCCACGAGACCGCAAAGAAGTATAACGTCCACAACCGCCTTGGGGCTTACATCGTGGCTGTTTCCCGGGTGGTGGAGGCCATGAAGCTCCGGGGCTGGGTCTGAGAACTCTGCCCGCCGGGGGCCCTGGGGTCCCCGGCGGTTTGTTTTAAGGGCTATGGTTTTCCTCCTCGCCGTCCTCTTCGCTTTCCTGAATGGCTTCCACGATAGCGCCAACGTTGTGGCTCTGGCGGTTTCTTCCAGAGCCATCAGGCCTTCAAAGGCGCTGGCCCTGGCCGCCGCAGTTGAATTCATCGCCCCCTTTGTGCTGGGGGCAGCAGTGGCCAGCACCGTTGGCCGGGAGCTGGTGGAGCCGTCCGCCATGAGCCAGGAAGCTCTCTCCGCGGCCCTGATCTCGGCCATCGCCTGGAGCCTGATAACCTGGTATTGGGGCATACCATCCAGTTCCTCCCACGCACTCCTGGGAGGCCTTGCAGGGGCCGCCGTAGCCACTGGAGGTATAGCTTCCCTAAAACCTTATGGGGTTTACAAGGTCTTGCTCTCCCTACTCCTCTCCCCGATCCTGGGCTTTGCCGGTGGCTTCATCCTGATGAAGGTTACCCTGTGGCTGGTGCGCGGTGCTTCCCCTAAAGTCAGCAACCTCTTCAAGCGCCTGCAGGTCCTGGCGATGCTTCTGCTGGCCATGGGCCATGGCTCCAACGATGCCCAGAAGTCCATGGGGGTAATGGCTATGGCCCTGGCGATGGAAAGCGGGGCTTTCTCCGTCCCGGCCTGGGTTAAGCTCCTGTGCGCCTTCGCCATAGCTTCCGGCGTTGGGGCTGGGGGTTGGAGGATAATGAAAACCATCGGAAGCAAATTCTACAAGATTCGCCCGATCCATGGCCTATCCGCTCAGGGGAGTTCAGTGGGGATAATCGTCGGGGCGGCCCTGGCTGGGGGGCCTGTGAGCACCTCTCAGGTGGTCAGTTCAGCGGTGGTGGGGGCTGGCGCTGCCGAGAGGCTATCTAAGGTGCGGTGGAAAGTCTTCAGGGAAATAATCGCTTCCTGGGTTGTGACTTTCCCCGTGACCGCCCTCGTCGCCTGGGGGCTGAGCCTCTGCTGCCTCAAGTAGGGCGGAATACCCGGAACCTGGCGCGCTGCCGCAGCGTCTTTTCCTGCGGAAAAACCTTGCGGAGGTGTCCGGTATGAAAACCCTTAAAGCTGCAGCGCTGGCCCTGCTGGCCTTCCTCATCCTCTCATCGCCGGCCCTGGCCGATGGAATCATCATCCCCTTTCCCCCAAAGCCCCCTTTACCCCCGGTCTCGGCCCTGGAGATAAAATTCCACAGAGTGAACGTGAGCATAAAGGACCAGGTGGCCGTCACCAGGGTTGACCAGCTCTTCTACAACCCGAACCCCTTCCCCATAGAAGGGGTTTATGTCTTTCCCTTCCCTGAGGATGCGGCCATCTCGGCTTTCTCCATGTATGTGGACGGCAAACGGCTGGAGGGCAGGCTCCTCAGGAAAGAAGAGGCCCGCCGCCTCTACGAGGAAATCGTGAGGAAATCAAAAGATCCGGCCCTCCTGGAATATATCGGACGCAACGCTTTCCAGGCCAGCCTTTTCCCCATACCCCCCGGAGGCGAAAGGAGGATCCAGGTTGAATACACCCAGGTTCTCCCCAGCGAAGGCGGGCTTGTGAAATACATCTACCCCCTGGATACCGAGCGCTTCTCAGCCAGGCCGATAGAGGAAGTGGCCATAAACGTTGAAATAAACTCCCGGAAGCCCCTCAAGCTTGTCTACTCGCCGAGCCACGAGATCAGAGTTGAGCGGGAGGGCGAAAACAAGGCTATCGTGGGCTACGAGGAAAGGAATGTCCTGCCCGACAGGGATTTCGCCCTCTATTTCTCTTTCTCCCCCGATGAGGTGGGGTTCGGCCTTCTGAGCTACAAGCCTGCGGACGAGGACGGCTTCTTCATCCTCTTCCTCTCCCCTCCGATCCGCCAGGAAGAGGAGAAAGTTGCCAAGGACGTGATATTTGTGCTGGACGTTTCGGGCAGCATGGAGGGCGAGAAGCTGAGGCAGGCCAGGGAGGCCCTGAAGTTCGTCCTTTCCCGCCTGAACGAAGGGGACCGGTTCAACATCCTGGCCTTCTCAACGGGCGTTAACCGCTTCGCCGATTCCCTCGTCCCGGTTTCGGAGAGGGGTAAAGCTCTGGAGTTTGCGGAGGAACTGAGTGCTGGAGGGAGTACCAACATTTACCAGGCTCTCCTGGAGGCCCTGGCCGATGTGGAGGAAAGGCCCACCTACCTCCTCTTCCTCACCGACGGCCTGCCTACCGTCGGGGTCACCGATGTCCGCAGGATAGTGGAAGAAGTGGGGCGCAGGGTGCCGGGGAACGTCCGCCTCTTCACCTTCGGGGTCGGGGACGACGTCAACACCTTCCTCCTGGACAGGCTGGCCTCCGAGCACCGGGGGATAAGCACTTACGTGAAGCCGGGGGAGGACCTGGAAAAGGCCATCTCAACCTTTTATTCCCGCATAAGTTCTCCTGTCCTCACGGACCTTTCCCTGGAATTCAAGGGAGTCAGGGTCAGGGACCTCTATCCCTCCCCCCTGCCCGACCTCTTTGCCGGCACGCAGCTTGTGGTGGTGGGGCGATACAGGGATGGAGGCAGGGCTTCGGTCACCCTGAAGGGCCGGAGGGGGGAGAGGGAAGAGGCTTTCTCCTGGGAGGCGGATTTTGCGAGCAAGGGCAGAGAGGATTTTATCGCCAGGATATGGGCTGCCAGGCGCATAGGCTACCTTATGGAGCAGATAGCGCTTCACGGGGAGAACAGGGAGATGGTGGAAGAAATTGTGGAGCTTTCGCTGCGCTACGGTATCATGACCCCCTACACTTCCTTCCTTGTGGAGGAGGAGATGCTCACGCCCGAAGGGAGAGATGAGGCTGTAAAGAGGCTTATGCCTGGCCTCAGTATGGCGCCAGAGGCTTCTTTCGGTGCTCAGGCTGTCGGAAAGAGCATGGTGCAGAGGGGGCTCAAGGAAACGGCAGCGGCGCCTCCCGCCCTCAGCCCGAAGCTTAAACAGCTTGGGGCTAAAACTTTCATCCTGAAGGAGGGGGTATGGATTGACACCGCTTTTGAGCGGGGCAGGGTTGAAACGGTGAAAGTCCCCTTCGGAAGCGAAGCCTACTTCCGCCTCCTGGCCGACAACCCCAGCCTCGGCCAGTATTTCTCCCTGGGCAAGCGGGTCATCGTGGTGGAAAAGGGGACGGCTTACGAGGTGGTGGAAGGGGGTGAAGAGCCGCCGCAGCCTCCTCCGAAGCCTGGATTCCTGGCCAGGATAATTGAATTGCTGCGGAGCATCCTGAGGGCGAGGAGGTGAATTCCTTCAGGCTTGTGGGAAGAAGGGTCCTTAAAGCGCTGACATTAGCGACGCTGGCCCTCCTGTTGACCCTGAAAGGCAGCGGGGTCTGGAAGCCGGTCCCGGCTTCCTTTTTCCTCCGGCTCCAGGGCGACCCTGAGGTGAAAAAGGCGCAGGGGGCTGCTTTCCTGGTAAGGGCGAAACACCCCGGAGGGGAGAGGGTCGGAACCGGCATGGCCGTGGCGGAAGGCTTCCTCCTCACCGCTTTCCACCTCCTCGGGGATCCGGCCACCGGGGAGATAACGGCGGAGGAAATAACTCTTTCGCAACCCCACACCGGACAGAAAGGGGAAATTCCTGCGGAGGTGGAGGAAGCCTTTCCCTCCCTTGACCTGGCAGTGCTTAAATTTGAACCGCAGGGGAAAATACCGCCCCTTTCCTTCGGCGACCCCTCGCAGCTCCAGCCGGGCGAGCCGGTATACCTTGTGGGCCACGAATTCTTCCCGGGAGGGCTTGCAGTAATTTACCCCCGCGATGGCGAATTCGCGGGGGAACTGGACAGCGATTTCCTGGCCATTTTCCCGCCGGTTGCCCGGGGCTTCAGCGGCGGCGGAGTTTTCAATGAAAAGCACGAGATCGTGGGCATAATCTCCCGGAATTTCATCGTTTTTGAAACCTTCAGGGAAGGGGGGCGCGTCTACAGGATGACCAGGCAGGGCGCTGCCGCCGTAAGGATAGACCGCTGCCCCGCCGCTATCTGCCGCTCCAGAGCTCTCAAAAGCCCCTGAGGAGGGAAGTAGAGGGCTCCACACCCATTTTCCCCCACCCCTCGTTTGCTCGGGTCTGCAGGGGTTCGGGGGCCCACCCATGGGTGGAGGTGGCAAGGCCCCCTCCCAGGGGGTTCGGGGGATGTGCCCCCGAAAGAACAAAAACTGGGGGGCGAGCTGGCATCTCCTGAGAACCCGGCCACGAGTGGGGCCCTGAAGCCAGGCTGAGCCACAGGGAACGGGGGTGGGGAAAATGGAAAAGGGCGGGGGACCCCCCCCGCAACCCCCGGCATGGAGGCTTCGCCCCCCTGCACCCCCTGATTTTCCCCACCCTCGTTTGCTGAGGGTTAGCCCACGTCCAGGATCCCACTCGTGGCCGGGTTGCAAAAGAAGGCTGCTCGCCCCTTTGATTCGTTTTCCCGGGGGGACACCCCCCATGCCCCCCGGGAGGGGGCAAGCCCCCTCCACCCCCGCGAAAGAGTAAAAACAGGGGGTGCAGGGGGACAGAGTCCCCCTGCCGGGGGAAGTGGGGGGTGTCCCCACACAAAAACTAAATTGGGGGCGAGCTGGCACCTCCT
>DAOUBN010000050.1:0-4755 GCA_034432815.1 Anaerolineae bacterium
GAAGCCCCCTGGCAGGGGGTATGGGGGATGTGCCCCCAGAAAAACAAATCAAGGGGCGAGCAGCCTTCTCCTGCAACCTGGCCCCGAGGGGGACCCTGAACCCGGGCGGACCCTCAGTTAACGAGGGTGGGGAAAAATCAGGGGGACAGGGGGTGTCCCCCCGGAAAAACAACTTTAGAAGGTCCATGGGACCGGGCAGGCTTTGCTCTGCCCGGCCCCTGTGCTAAAATACTTCTAACCCTGTGCTTCGGAGGGCCTGGTGCGCAAACCTGTAGTGGCCATAGTCGGAAGGCCTAACGTGGGAAAATCCACCCTCTTCAACAGACTCACGGGCAGAAAGATCGCCATCGTGGAAGATATCCCGGGGACCACAAGGGACAGGCTCTACGCCGATGCCGAATGGGATGGAGTTCCCTTCACTCTGGTGGACACAGGCGGGTTTGAAGTCGCTAAGGAGGGCGAACCCCTTGCGGTGGCCTCGGCTCAATACATTGACCTCATAAGGGAACAGGCCCGGAAAGCCATTGAGGAAGCGGACCTGATCCTCTTCGTGGTGGATGTCCTGGATGGCCCCACCCCTGCCGATAAGGATGTGGCCGATATACTCCGCCGCTCCCGCAAGCCAGTCCTCCTGGTGGTCAACAAGGCCGATAACGAAAAGCGCCAGGAAGCGGCCGTGGAATTCTACGAACTCGGCCTCGGAGACCCCATACCCATCTCCGCCATCCATGGCCTCGGGATAGGCCAGCTCATGGATGAGGTGGTAAGGCGGCTGCCCAGGGTTGAGGCGGGACCAGAACCCGAGGCAGTTAAGATCGCCATCGTCGGAAGGCCCAATGTCGGGAAGTCCTCCATCCTGAACCGCCTGCTGGGGGAAGAGAGGGTCATCGTCAGCGAGATACCGGGCACCACCAGGGATGCCATTGACACATACCTGGAATGGGAGGGCCACCCCATTGTCCTCATTGACACGGCCGGGATACGCCGTAAGGGCAGGGTGGAGCCGGGCCTGGAAAAATACAGCGTCCTCAGAGCCCTGAGGGCGATAAGCCGATCCGATGTCTCCCTCCTGGTGATTGACGGAGCCGAAGGGGTGACCTCCCAGGACGCCCACATAGCCGGTTACATACTGGCAGAGTTCAAAAGCGTCATCGTGGTGGTGAACAAATGGGACCTCGTCCCGAAGCGCCCGGGCATAAAGGCCGAATATGAGAAAGCCCTGAGAGCCGCCCTGCGCTTCCTGGACTATGTCCCCGTCCTCTTCGTCTCGGCGAAGACCGGGGAAGGGATTGACGAGATAATACCCACGGCCCTCAGGGTTCAGGAGGAAAGGCTCGTGCGCATATCCACCGGGAAGCTCAACCGGATAATCCAGGAAGCAGTCCAGGCCCACCCTGCGCCTTCAAAGGCCGGGAAAAGCCTGAAAATCTACTACGCGACTCAGGCGTCCGTTGCCCCTCCCACCTTCGTCTTCTTCGTGAACGACCCTGAGCTTGTCCATTTCTCTTACGAGCGCTACCTGGAAAACTCCATCCGCAAGCACTACCCCTTCGTTGGAACGCCTCTTAAGCTGATCTTCCGGAGGAGGGGGGAGTGAGATGGCTGAAACGATCTACTTTGCCGAGCCGGGCCCCCAGAACACCATCCCAACCCTGGAGGCAGCCCTGAGGAGGGCGAAGGAGCTTGGGATAAAGGACATAATCGTCGCCTCCACAACGGGGGAGACGGGCCTGCTGGCCGCCAGGCTCTTCCAGGGCTACAACCTCGTGGTGGTCACCCACTCCACCGGCTTCCGCAAACCCGATTTTCAGGAGCTCACCGAGGAGAACCGCCGGGCCATAGAAGCCCTGGGCGGGAAGATCCTGACCTGCACCCACGCCTTTGGCGGGGTGGGGAGGGCCGTGAGGCGCAAGCTCAACACCTATCAACTGGAGGAAATCATCGCCTTCACCCTCCGCATATTCGGGGAGGGGATGAAGGTGGCCGTGGAGATAACCCTGATGGCGGCGGACGCAGGCCTCATAAGGACCGACCGCGAAGCCATAGCGATCGCCGGCACCGGTCGGGGAGCGGATACGGCCATCGTGGTGCTGCCGGCCAACGCCCAATCCTTCTTTGACCTCCGCATTCTGGAGATCATCGCCAAGCCCCGCCTCCACTGAAGGACGAAACGGTTCGCCATTGAGGGGGTTTTCTTGAACAAAGACTTCGCTGATGAAAGCTTTCTGATAGAAAAAGCCCGGGAGGACCCCGAAGCCTTTGGCATCCTCTACGAGAGGTATGTGGAGAAAATCTACAGCTACATTTACTACAAGGTGGGGAACCAGGAGGATGCGGAGGATTTAACGGCGAAGGTCTTCCTCAGGGCCCTGAGCCACATTAAAAATTACGAAAACCGGGGGCTGCCCTTCTACGCATGGCTCCACCGCATCGCCCACAACCTGGTGGCCAACTGGCACAGGGACCGCTCCCGCCGCAAGGTCATACCCCTGGGAGAACTCCCCATACCATCAAGGGGAGATCTGGATCCCCTCTCTTCCCTGGAGAAGGAGGAGCGCCTGAGGAAGGTTATGGCGGCAGTGAGGTCCCTCCCTCCCGAGAAGCAGGAGATCATCTACCTCAAGTTCGTGGAGAGGCTCTCCAACCAGGAGATAGCCGTGATTATGGGGAAAACGGAAGGCGCCATCAAGTCCCTCTACCACCGCGCCCTGATCGCCCTCCGGGAAAAACTCAAAGATGAATTTTAGCGCAAGCCCCCGGCAGCTTCACCCCAGTTCAGGAGGAAAGCGATGATTGGCATATTGACCGACAGTTCCTGCAACCTTCCACGGGAAATCATTGAGGATCTCGGCATTGAAATCATCCCCCTTTACGTCCAGATAGGCACCGAAACTTACGAAGAGTTTGACATAACCACAGCGGAGTTATGCCGGAGGATGCGGGAGGGACTTCTTCCCCAGACCTCTCAGCCCCCTCCCGGGAAGTTTGAGGAAGCCTTCAGGAGGATGGCGGAGAAATACGATTCCATAATTGCCATCCTCATCACCTCAAAGCACAGCGGGACATATAATTCGGCCCTGGTGGCCAGGGAGGCCCTTCCGGAACTGGACATAGAGGTGGTGGATTCCCTCTCCATAGCCACCGGAACGGGCTTCATGGCCGAGGCCGCCGCCAGAGCGGCCAGGGAAGGGAAGACCAAAGAGGAAATCCTCAGCCTGATCTACCAGCTCCGCGAGAAAATCAACATCGTGGCCACGGTTTCCACCCTGAAGTATCTCCATGCCAGCGGCAGAGTGGGGGCCATAAAGACGATGATGGCTTCCCTCCTTGACGTGAAGCCCATCCTCTCCATTAAGGACGGCGAGGTTGTGGTTGTCGGGCAGACCAGGACCCGCTCTCGTTCCCTGGAGGAGATCATCTCCCGCGTGGCGAAGGCGGCGGAGAGGCTGGGCAGGGTTGACCTCTCCGTCCTCCATGCCGATTGCCCCGAGGAAGCCCTTCTGCTCAGGGAGGAACTCACCAGGAGGGTCCGCCCCAACCGCATCTTCGTGAACGAAATAACTTCGGTAATAGCCGTCCACGGCGGCCCCGGCCTTATAGGGGTCGTCTACAGCCCAGCGATAATCTGAACTTTGAGGAGGGCAGGATGATCAGGATAGTGACCGATTCCACCTGCGACCTTCCCCCCGATTTTTACAGGGAACTGGATGTCACCGTTGTCCCGATAAACATCCAGTTCGGCAACGAGACATACCTTGATGGGGTGGAGATTGACCGGGAGACCTTCTACCGGAAGATAGAGGAAACGGGGATAATCCCCGCCACCTCCCAGCCCTCGGTCGGGCAGTTCCTGGAAGTTTACGAGAGGCTGGCGGGGGAAGCAACCGACATAATTTCCATCCACGTTACCGGGAAGCTCAGCGGGACCTGCCGATCGGCCGAGATGGCGGCGCGGGAAGTGGCTGATAAAGTGAGAGTCCACGTCTTTGACAGCCTCTCGGGCTCGGCGGGGCTGGGCTACATGGTCCTGGAGGCCGGCAGGATGGCGAAAGCCGGTGCTTCCGTTGACCAGATCCTGGAGAGGCTCAAGGTCCTCAGGGAAAGGATGAACATAATCATCCTGATGGTGGACCTGCGCTTCGCCCGGATGAGCGGGAGGGTGGGTAAGCTCCAGAGCGCGCTGGCTTCCCTGCTCAACGTGAAAATCATAGTGACGGCGGAAGAAGGCCTCCTGGAGCTTAAGGAGAAGGTCCGCACCACGGCCAAGGCCATTGACCGCATGGTGGAGATGCTCAGAGAGAGGCTTGGGACCCAGGATCCTGTCAACCTGGCGGTGGTCCATGCCCAGGCTCCTGAGGAAGGGCTGAAGCTCCTGGAGCGGGTTAAAGGCCTCTTCAACTGCCGGGAGATCTTCCTGGCCGATCTGGCCACCTCCTTAGCCGTCCACTTTGGCCCCGGAACCCTTGGCCTTGTGGGCTACCGCATCTGACTTTCCCATTCGCCAGGGCTTTTCAATGTTCTAACAAAGGTGGATGCATGGTGGTTTCGCCCCCATGCTGGGGGGTGGAGGGGGCAGAGCCCCCTCCCAGGAGGTCTGGGGGGTGTCCCCCCAAAGGGGGTCCAGGGGGCAAAGCCCCCTGGCAGGGGGCCTGGGGGATGTGCCCCCAAAGATTGGGGATTGCAGGGTGGCGAAGCCCCCATGCCAGGGGGTTGCGGGGGGTGTCCCCCCGCTTTTTCTCTTTTTCCCACCCCCGT
>DAOUBN010000051.1:0-6023 GCA_034432815.1 Anaerolineae bacterium
ACAACCCCTACCCCCACTCTGACCCCAACCCCCACTCCAACCCTGACCCCCACGCCGGTTTCCACCCCGACCCCCACCCCTTTGCCTTCCCCAACCCCAACACCAACTCCTTTCGCTATCCCTCAGGCCAGAACAATTGAGCCACCCCATTTCTGGCTCGCAAGGCCCATCTCCCTCCAGGAGGGGGGATGGGTGAATTCCCTCTACCCCTACGGGACAACAGGAGGAGGCGAATACCTTCTCCACCATGGAATTGACATGGCCGGGGACGAAAACACCAGGGTGCTGGCAGCAGCTGACGGCGAGGTCGTGGTGGCAGGGGATGACCATGAGGTGGCCTACGGCCCCACCACCGATTTCTACGGCAACCTGGTGGTGGTGAAACTTGAGAAAGATTACAGGGGCATGCCCGTGTATTACCTCTACGGCCACCTTTCAAAGGTACTGGTTGAGCCAGGGCAGAAGGTGAAGGAAGGGGAACCGGTGGGATTTGTAGGGAAAAGTGGCATAGCCCTGGGCTACCACCTCCACCTGGAAGTCAGGGTTGGGGAAAATTCCTACTCTTCCACCCGAAACCCCCTCCTCTGGATGGAACCCCTCCCGGGGCGAGGCCTGGTGGTCGGAAGGATACTGGATGTTAACGGCAGGATGCCTCCGGAAGTCCTGGTGGCACTGACAGGTAAGGATAGGAGAGAAACCTGGACTTACCGCCTCGGCTCCGGGATAAACCCCGATGATGAACTCAGGGAGAACTTCGTTTTCGGGGATGTGGACCCGGGCGAATACGTGCTGGAAGTGAAGGTCGGGCCGCATCTATACAGGCGCAAAGTGGTGGTGGAGAAAGGGAAGATCTCCTTCGTGGAAATCAGGGCCATAGATTAGCCGGGCGAACCCCGAAGTATTTTTCCGCCAGGGAGTGGAGGAACCCCGTCTCCCGCAGGTGAATGAGAGCCTCGTCTATTTTCCTCAGCAGCGCTCTGTTCTTGAGGTTCACCACGGCCGTGTAGGGGGTGCTAACCAGGGCCGGGGCCAGGGTTTTGATCCCGCCCTCCCGGCCCCAGAAAGAGTAAGCGGAAACAGCGTCGGCAAAGCAGGCGTCGGCCTGGCCTTCCTTGAGGGCCCGAAGCGCTTCCTCAACAGTGGGGTATGGCTTTATCTCCAGTTCCCCCAGCTTTGTTTTGAGGCGGCGCGCTTCCACATCCCCCGTTGACCCCCATTCCACCGCCACTTTCCTGCCCTTGAGGTCATCGGGCGAGCGGATCCCGTCCTCGTTTTCCCTGACCACCAGCAGCAGGCCGGCCTCAAAGTAGGAGATGGAAAAGGCCACATCCTGAGTCAGTAGGGGATCGTAGGGGAGGGCCGAGATGGCCACATCGCACCGGCGAGCCTTCACGGCATCGTAGAGGCCGTCAAATCCGACGGCAGTGAACTCCACTTTCAGGCCCAGGTAATCTCCGATGGCCCTGGCCATGTCCACATCAAAGCCCCGGAGCTCCCCGGAGCCCTCATCGGTGTATTCAAAGGGGGGATAGCTCGGGTCAAGGCAAACGGTTATGGAGCCCTGCCTGAGGATATCCTCCCAGGTTTCATCGGTCCGGGACAGGAAGAAGTAGAGGAAAATGCCCAGGAGGACTATGGCAAGGGGGATCAGCAGCAACCTAAGGGGCTTTCTCCTTAGCCAGTTCGCCGCGAGCATACCTTTGCACTTCATAGTATATGGGCTTGGGGGTGAAATCCACCGCCACGAAGGTGTAGTAATCCTGGTAGGTGTGGGTTGCCCAGGGGTAACGGAAGGCCCAGAGGCAGAGGGCCTGGCACCAGTCCCATTCCCTTAGAGCAATCTCGTAGGCCCTTATGGTGTAATCTATCCGCTGAGCAGGCCTGACTGCTTTGCTCCAGCGGGGGTGGTCGTTCCATCCCCCCTCGGTTATGATGATGGGCTTGTGGGCATCCCCATTCTCCACCATTATCTGGCGCAGGAGCTCAACCCGGCGGAAATTCACCTTATCGGGAGCGGGGGGATCATCGGGGGGGAAAGTCCAGCCGTAGGAGTGGACGGCCAGGATGTCAAAGTAATCCCTTGCCCCGGCCCGATACATCCTCCTCAGGAACTCCAGGTCATTCATGCCCCAGGGGTCCCCTGGCGGAGCGAGGTTGGGGGCGAGGGCTCCCGCCAGAACTTTCACCTCAGGATCGGCCTCTTTAGCGCGGCGGTAGGCGATCTTCAGGAGTTCGGTGTAGCCCTCGGGGTCAACGGGGCGGTATCCCCACTCCAGGCTTATGTTGGGTTCGTTCCAGATGATTACATAATGGATTTTCCCCCGGAAGTGCTCCACGAAAGCGTAAACGAAGTCGCCAAAGTCCTTGTAGTGCTCCTCATCCAGGTAGGAGAAGGCGGAATCTTTCGGGCGAGCCCATTTGGGCACAAACCCCAGCCTGGCTATGACCGTCAGGCCCTGGTTCACCGCATGCTTGACCACGATGTCGGCGTGGGTCCAGTTGAAGGAGCCTTTCCTGGGCTCGTAGTAGGCCCAGGGGAAGTATTCCACAATCCAGGGAGCGCCCATCTCCCGCACCATCTGGAGGGTGCGCTTTATCTTCCACTCTTCCACCTCATCAGTGAGGCGGGTGTGGACCCCCATTTTAGGGTTCACGGTCACGACCTTCTGAGGGGGGCCCAGGGTGACCAGGATAGGGGCGGGCTTTACGGCCTCCCATAAAAGGATGAGAAGGATAAAGCCTCGCCACAGAATCCCTTTATTTATACCGGTAAACAATTCGCCCCCTGGTCAGATCGTATGGCGAAAGCTCAACCCTCACCCTGTCGCCCACCAGGACGCGGATGTAATACATGCGCATTTTGCCGGACACATGGGCCAGGACCTCGTGGCCCGTGTCCAGCTTGACCTTGAACATGGCGTTGGGCAGGGCCTGGATCACAGTGCCGTCCATCTCCAGGGTCTCTTTCTTAGGGTTCATCGGATTCCCCTCCTTTCGCAGGGATGTAGGTTCTGAGGTTCTGGTCGTAGCGGACATACCCTTTCTCCTCCAGCATTTCCATGAGGCGGGCAGCCTTCGGGTAGCCGAGCCGGAGCTTCCGCTGGAGGAGGGAGATTGATATGCGCTGGTGAGACGCCAGGACCTCCAGGGCTTCCCTCAAGAGTTCTTCGTCTTCTTCCCGGGGTGATTCTTTCCCCCACGGGGGAGGAGAAAGCGCCTCAAAAGGCCTTCTGGCCCGCCAGAAATCCACCACTTTCTTCACTTCTTCCTTTGAGACATAACACCCCTGAACCCTTATCGGGTAGGGCCGGTCGGGCGGGAGGAAGAGCATGTCGCCCCTTCCCAGGAGGCGCTCGGCCCCGGCCATGTCCAGCACCACCCTGGAATCTACCTGGCTTGTGACCAGGAAGCTTATGCGGGCGGGGAAGTTGGCCTTTATCAGGCCGGTTATTACGTCCACGCTCGGCCTCTGGGTGCTTAGGATTATGTGGATCCCCGTGGCCCTGCTGAGCTGGGCCAGGCGCGTGAGCTTCCCCTCCACCTCTTCGGGGGCCGCCAGCATCAGGTCGGCCAGCTCATCCACTATGAGCACGATCCAGGGCATCGGCTCCGGGGGATTGCTGGCATTGTATTCTTCCAGGTTCCTGGCCCCCCTTTCCGCAAACTCTTCATACCTCCTCCCCATCTCCTTAACAAGCCAGTTCAGCGCCTTTATCGCCTCCTCAACTTCCACGATCACCGGGCTCAGGAGGTGGGGCAGGCCATTGAAGTGGATTAGCTCCACCCGCTTCGGGTCCACTAGGATGAGGCGGAGCCTCTCGGGGGGGTGCTGGGTCACAAGGCAGGTCACGATGGAATTTATGCAGACGCTTTTCCCTGAGCCCGTGGCTCCGGCTATGAGGAGGTGGGGCATGGAGGCCAGGTCCGCCACCACAGGCTCACCCGATACCCCTTTGCCCAGGGCCAGCTTGAGGGGGGATCTGTGCTGGCGGAACTCCCTGCTCTCCATCACTTCCCTCAAGGTAACCAGGGCAGGCTTCTCGTTGGGGATTTCAATGCCCACGTAGGGCCGGCCCGGAACAGGGGCCTCTATCCGGATGGGGGCGGCTGAAAGGGCCAAGGCTATGTCATCGGCCAGGGCTGCTATCTGGGCAACCCTGACCCTGGTGCGCTGAACCTTCCCGTCCTTCCCCACTCTCTCCACGAACCCCGGCTCAACCCCGAACTGGGTCACCACAGGCCCCGGGTTTATGGCCACGACTTTGGCCGGGATGTTGAAGCTGGCGAGGGTCCTTTCCAGAAGCTGGGCCTTCCGCTGCAGGTCCACATCGTTCATTCTGGAGGACCTGGGGAGCTGGAAGAGGTCCATGGGCGGGAGGCCCCTGGCCATTGGAGGAGAAGGCTTTTCGGCCTTCTCGGCCGGGGCGGGCCGCGGCTTTGTCCTGGGTGGGGCTCTGCGCCCCTCCGGCCTGGGCTGAGGCTCAGGCCCAGGGGCTGGCCCTGGGGAAGTCAGGAGGCTTGCCCCGAGGAAGGCCAGGGCCAGGAGAGCCAGGGAGCTTCCCAGCTTCCCCATCAGACCCGCCAGAGAAGAGGAGATAGCCCACCCCACATAGCCTCCGCCTCTGCCCTGGTAGGCCAGGCCCAGGGGGTCGGCGGTGGGCCAGAGGAGGTGCAGGAGGGCCAGGAGGGAGAAGAAGCAGAGCTCAAGGCCCGCCATAAGCCTCCAGGGCGGCTCCTTCCTGAGGAGACACCATCCCGAAAAGGCGAAAAGCAGAGAGGCAGGCAAGGCCCCCAGCCCGAAGAGGAAGCGCCACCCCTTTCCGAACCAGTCGGTTATTATCCCCCCTCTCCAGGGCATAATGCTTATGAGGCTCAGTGCGCCCAGGGCCACAAGAACGTAGGGAACCAGGCCCCTGACCTTTCCGAAATCCAGCCTCCTCATCTCTTCTTCTTGATGATTGAATGGGGAACCCTCCTGGTGCTCAGGCCGAGCTTGCGGTTCTTCTCATCCACCTCCAGGACCTGAGCCACCACTTCGTCCCCCTCCTCCACCACATTGCGGGGGTGAATGAAATTGCCTTCGGCCAGCTCGGAGACGTGGATCAGGCCCTCAAGCCCTTTCTCTACCTCCACGAAGACTCCGAAATCCACCACGTTAGTTACCCTTCCCCTCACGATCTGCCCCACCTTATACCTCTCCTCAACCCCAACCCAGGGGTCGGGCTGCAGCCTCTTTATGCTCAGGGCTATCTTCCTCTCTGCGGGGTTCACATCCATAACCAGAACATCCACTTCCTGGCCCGACCTCAGGACCTGAGAGGGGTGCTCAATCCTGTTCCAGGATATTTCTGAGATGTGGACAAGGCCCTCAAGCCCGCCGAGCTCCACAAAGGCCCCGAAGGGCTTCAGGGTGGTGACGATGCCCCTCAGGACCTGCCCCGGACGGACCTTCTCCCAGAAATCCCCCCCTTCGCTTTCCAGGAGGGCCTCTCTTTCCGATAGGACAAGCCTGTTCCGGCTGCGGTCCACTTCAATTATTTTAAGCTTCAGCTTTTCCCCAACCCACCCGGAAAGGAAAGAGAGCCTCTCTTCGGGGGAGAGGCCGCAGGGGATGAAGGAGACCTGGGAGAGGGGGACGAACCCCTTTATGCTGTTGAACTGGACCACAAAGCCCCCGCGGTTGTATCCTGTTACGGGCAGCTCAAGGATAGCGCCCGCCCGGAAGAGGCGTTCCACCTCTTCCCAGTCGGCTGGGGGCGAAAGCGCCATAGCCTCATCCTTCATGTTTCCCGTTTCCATAGGCCTCCCTCCGTTCCATTTCTGCCAGGATCTTTGACACCTGCTCAATGGCTATCCTCTGCTTCCTGTAAAGGTCCGACTCGCTTATGGACAGGCGCTCGGCTATTTCCCTGGGGCGCCTGCCCTGGAGGTAGCGCATCTCCAGGATGTTGTAAATCATCCATTCCAGGGAGCCTGTGGGCTGCTTGCTTTCAGGCCTGAGGGCTTCAATGGCCTCTCTGAGG
>DAOUBN010000052.1:0-2337 GCA_034432815.1 Anaerolineae bacterium
CACATCCCCCCGGGAGGGGACAGGGCCCCCTCTACCCCCACGAAAGAGGAAAAACAGGGGGTGCAGGGGGACAGAGTCCCCCTGACGGGGGGAGGTGGGGGGTGTCCCCCCACAAAAACAAAACTGGGGGCGAGCTGGCACCTCCTGAAACCCGGCCACGAGGGGGCCCCTGAAACCAGGCTTAGCCGCAGGGAACGGGGGTGGGAAAAAAGGGGCGGGAGGACACCCCCCGGACCCCCCGGCAGGGGGGCTTCGCCCCCCTGCGCCCTTCGGCTTTTCCTTCATTCTTCTGGATGTCGGGGGTATTTCCCCCACCCACAAATGTCATTTGCGCAAATGGTGCCAGATATAACCACCGCCTCTATTCCACCCCCGGGAAAAGTGGAAGCGCTGGCCAGGTAAAGGCCCCTGATGGGGGTCTTGAAATAAGGCCTCTTAGTCTCAATGGACTGGTCAAAGGCGTAGATGGCTCCTTCGGGCATTGAGGTGTAGCGTTCAAAGGTCCTGGGGGTAGCCGCATCCTGCACGATGATGTTCCTGCTTAAACCGGGGAAAACCTTCTCCGCCCTTCTCACGAGATCTTCAGCAAGGGCCCTTTTGAGACGGAGATAATCCTCGGTCCCTCGTTCGGGGAAATCCCTGGCGTATGCCAGTCTCAGCAGGGTTAAGCTCCCCTTGCCCTCGGGGGCCAGGGAAGGATCGGCGCTGGAGTTCACAACAGCATAGAAGCCATCGTCCAGGTCCACGATAATGCTGGGATACCCCCTCAGGTCCTCATCCACCCCCAGGAAGACAGCAAAAGCCGATGGCGACATCTTTAAGCTTTCTATGTAGGCGGAAAACTCAGGCTTCAGGTGCTCCTTCCCCACAAGCTCCAGGAAAGTGGTCCTGGCGTTAGCGTTCGCCACCACGATGGGGGCTTTGAAGATTGTGCCTCCAGCCCTCACGCCCCTGACTCTCCCCCTTTCCACCAGGATCTTTTCCACCCTGTGCCTCAGGAGCACTTTGCCCTCCCGAGCCTCAATGGCCGATTTCAGGGCATCGGCGAACTTCTGGGCTCCGCCCCGGGGGAAGTAACCGCCGTAGAGGTAATAGGAGACTACAGCGGTGAGGGCGGTGCTGGCGGGGATTTTCTCAGCCCCGGTTCCGGCATAGCCCAGGAGAGCGCAAAGCAATTCCTTGAGTTCCTCGTTCTGGAAGTGTTCATCAAGCTTCTGCCTGAAAGTCTTGTTCATCCAGTCATAGAAGTGGGGGTGCTCCCTGGGGTAATCCAGGAGCTTTTTCTCCCCCAGCACTTTCACGATGAGCTCAGCAGGGAGGGGGACGCCGTAGAGTTCGGCCTCTTTATAGCACTCTTCATAGGCCTTCCGGGCTTCGGCGAAGAAGGCCTGGAGGTTGTCCTTTTCTTCCGCGAACAGGGAGGCGAGCCTGCCCTCAAATTCCTCCAGGCTTCGGGCTTCTATCTCCCTGCCTCTGAAGATATATCGGATCGTGTTCTTCACGAAGAATTCATCCCTGTCCAGGCCCAGTTCCCTGAGGAGGTGGGTCACAGGTCCTTTCTCCCACAGCCCGCTTACATCCGAAACGCCTGTGTTGAAGACGAAGCCTTTCCTCCGGAAGGACGAGCAGAATCCTCCGACCTGGTAGTGCTGCTCCAGCACCAGGGCCCTGAGCCCCCTTTTGGCCAGAAGGGCTCCGCAAGTCAGCCCCCCGATCCCTGCCCCCACGATGATGACATCAAATTCATCCTCCCTCTTGGGCCTGCTAATGTTGACCTCGGGCTTCCAGTCAAACCTCTTGAACTCCCTTGAGGCGAAGTAAGCCGGGGCTTTAAGTGGGAAAAGGATTGAAAAAGCGATCCCGATAGCGATGGCGATGTTGGAGAGGATCCAGGTCAGGGGAGCTTTGAGGGCGAAGAAGAGGAGGGCATTGGACAGGAAGATGGCCGCCCACACTCCGGTGATGAGGTTGTTCACGGCCAGGAAGGTCGGGTCTTTCCAGTATACTTCGGGGTAATCCCTCTTGGAGACCTGAAGGGTGTATGGTCGTTTTGCGGCGATGGAGAGGGAAGCCATCAGGAAAAGGGCGGCGTAGCCCAGGGGGCCGCTTTTCTCCAGAAAGAGGTTCGTCCCGAACCCGAAGGTGAAGAGGGTGGCTGCCCCGAAGTAAAGGAGCGAGGCGAGATCCATGAAGTTGAACTCTTTCCGGCGGAACTGGGGCGCGAGCAGGGCCAGGGTGACCGCCAAAGCGGCAATTATGCCGCTCCTTTCCCCCATCCCGGCCAGAACCCAGTAGAGGACCCAGGGGATGAAAGAGAAGAGGATATAAAGCATGCCC
>DAOUBN010000053.1:0-35951 GCA_034432815.1 Anaerolineae bacterium
TCGGCTACGATATGGTCGGAGAAGAAGGCGAGGAACCCCCCATCGTCCTCAACCTCACCGGCCACCACCTGGAGATGCTCATAGGAAGGAAAGGCGAGATCCTCTCCGCCATCCAGCTTCTGACCAGAACTATGGTCAGCAAGAAGCTGGGGCACAATGTGAACCTGATCGTGGATGTGGAGAACTACCGGGCAAGGAGGTGGAAGTTCCTCACCCGCCTCGCCCTCCGCATGGCCGAGAAGGTTGAAAGGACCCGCAGGACCGTGGTCCTGGAGCCCATGCCCCCTTACGAAAGGCGGATAATCCACCTGGCCCTCAGGAACCACCCCACCGTCACCACCAGGAGCATAGGCGAAGGGGAAAAGCGCCGGGTCACCATTTTCCTGAAAGATCAGGCCCAATGAGGGAACCCCATATCCCCGATTTCCTGGTCATAGGCCATGCCACAAGGGACCTGCTCCCCGAAGGCTGGACCATCGGGGGAACCGTTTCGTATGCCTCCATAACGGCCCGGAACCTGGGGAAAAGAGCGGCAGTGGTCACCTGCGCGGGCGACGATCTGCTTCTGGAAGAATTCCTGAGAGGGATTGCGGTCCTCAGAGCCCACAACTCGGCCACCACCACATTCCAGAACATCTACTCGGGAAGTGCGAGGATCCAGTTCATCCGGGAGGTGGCTCCGAAGATAACCCCATCCCATATCCCCTTGCCCTGGCGCAGGACCCCCATAGTGCTCATAGGTCCCGTGGCCATGGAAGTGGAGGAGGACCTGATAGGGCTTTTCCCCCAATCCCTGATAGGCGTAACCCCCCAGGGCTGGATGCGCTCCTGGGACGACAGCGGCGCAGTCCGGTATCGGGTCTGGGAGGAGGCCCCGCGGATTCTGCCCCGGATCAGGGCTCTCATCCTGAGCGAGGAGGATGTCCGGGGCGATCTTAAGATCGTTGAGGAATACGCCAGCCTTGTGGAAATCCTTGTGCTGACCCAGGCCGAGAGAGGAGCCACCCTCTACTGGAAGGGCGGGAAGGAGCACTTTCCAGCCCGACCTGCCAGGCTGGTGGACCCCACCGGGGCGGGGGATGTCTTTGCGGCGGCTTTCCTCATACGCCTGTATGAGACCGGAGACCCCAGGAGGGCCGTCAGTTTTGCCAATGTTGTGGCCTCTTTCTCGGTGGAAGCCCCCGGAACAGGCGGCATACCCGATCGCCGGACGGTTGAAGAGTGGATGGCGAGGAACGGATGGGAGTGATTTACGCCATCGCTAATCAGAAGGGAGGGGTCGGGAAAACCACCACGGCCGTAAACCTGGCAGCCTTCATGGCCGAGGCGGGGAAGAAGGTGCTTCTGGTGGATGTTGACCCCCAGGCCAATGCCACTTCAAGCCTGGGGATTGACAAGAACTCCCTGCCCCTCTCCATCTACCATGTGCTCATAGGAGGCCTTCCCATAGCCGAAGTTATAACCCTCACCCGCTGGCTGAGGCTTGACCTCGTGCCATCCTCGGCCGATCTGGCGGGCGCTGAGGTGGAGATGGTGGGGATAAAAGGCCGGGAGCAGCTCCTCAAAAGGGCCCTCTCCCCGGTGGCAGATCGCTACGATTACATCCTCATTGATACCCCGCCAAGCCTCGGTCTTCTCACCGTCAATGCCCTTGTCGCCTGCCACGGGGTCATAATCCCGGTGCAGTGCGAGTATCTGCCCCTTGAAGGCCTCGCCCAGCTCATGAAGACCCTCCGCCTCGTCAGGGCAAGCTTCAACCCCGAACTCCGCATTGCGGGCCTTGTCCTGACCATGTATGATCCGCACACTACCCTGTCCAGGCAGGTAGTTCAGGATGTTCGCTCCCATTTCAAAGGCTATGTCTTCCGGACCATAATCCCGAGGAGCGTGAGGCTGAGCGAGGCTCCGAGCCATGGGGAGCCAATAAATGTCTACGCTCCCAGGTCCATCGGGGCTGTGGCCTATAAAGCTCTGGCCGAGGAGCTTATGGGGAGGACCCGTGAAGGTTAGAGTGGGATGCTGCGGCTTCCCCGCAGCCAGGGCCCGGTATTTTGAGACTTTCCGGCTGGTGGAGATCCAGAACACTTTCTACAAGCCTCCTCAGGTGGAAACGGCCAGGAAGTGGCGCCAGGAAGCCCCTCCCGACTTTGAATTCACCCTCAAAGCCTGGCAGCTCATAACCCACCCCCCAACAAGCCCCACTTACCGCAAGGCCGGCATCAAGGTTGACAGGGAAAAGGCCTCTTCCTACGGGTTCTTCCGCCCAACGCCTGAGGTTTTCCAGGCCTGGGAAACGACCCTGGCCATAGCTGAGACTCTGGAGGCGAAAGTAGTGGTGTTCCAGTGCCCGGCGGCCTTCACCCCTTCTGAGGAGAACATCGCCAGCATGAGGACCTTTTTCCGGGAAATCCCCAGGAAGGGGCTCCTCTTCGCCTGGGAACCAAGGGGGGAGTGGGAGGATGCGGAGATAAGGAGGCTGTGCGAGGAGCTGGAGCTTATCCACTGTGTGGATCCTTTCCAGCGCATGCCAGTGACGGGTGGACTGGCCTATTTCCGGCTTCACGGCAAAACAGGCTACAACTATCGCTTTACAGAGGAAGACCTGCTCTGGCTCAGGGAGCAGTGCGAGCCTTTCAGCGAGGTCTACTGCCTCTTCAACAACGTTTCCATGTGGGATTCGGCCCTGGCCTTCCTGGAGCTCCTCAGTGGTGGGTCTCGCGCCCCCTGAGGAGGTCAAGGCCGTGAGGCAGGGCCGGGAGGATGGCTTCAAGGTTTTCCCGGGCGGCTTTAGGGCTTCCGGGCAGATTGACGATGAGAGTCTTCCCCCTTATTCCGGCTATGGCCCGGCTCAGCATGGCGTGAGGGGTTTTCTGAAGGCTTGAAGCCCTCATGGCTTCGGCCAGGCCCGGGGCTTCCTTCTCAATGACTGCCCTGGTGGCTTCCGGGGTCACATCCCTTGGGGCAAATCCGGTGCCTCCGGTGGTCAGGATGAGCTCCAGGTCCAGCTCATCGGCCCACCTCCGGAGCACTTCTGCGATCATCTCTTTTTCATCGGGGACGATCTCCTCCGCCACCACTTCCGCCCCGAGCTTCTCCTCCACCAGCCTGCGGATTTCCGGCCCGCTCAGGTCCTGATATTCCCCCCTTGAAGCCCTGTCGCTCACGGTGAGGATCCCGACTTTTATGCCCATAGCCTCCTCCAGTTGAAAGTATCAGGTGAGCACCCCTCCACCCCCGATTTTCCCCACCCTCATTTGCTGAGGGTTCGCCAGGGTTCATGGTCCCACCCGTGGGCGGGTTGCATGGGTGCACCCCTTTGGAGAAGAGAAAAGTGGCGGGGGGACACCCCCCGCAGCCCCCTGGCATGGGGGCTTCGCCCCCCTGCACCCCCCTTTCTGGGGGGACACCCCCATGCCCCCCGGGAGGGGGCTCTGCCCTCTCCCCCCCATGAATGGGAAAAACAGGAGGTGCAGGGGGACAAAGTCCCCCTGACGGGGGGAAGTGGGGGGTGTCCCCCCACGAAAACAAAATTGGGGGCGAGCTGCCACCTCCTGAAACCCGCCCACGAGGGGGCCCCTTAAGCCAGGCTGAACCGGAGCAAACGGGGGTGGGGGATTTATTTCTTCGGGGGCACATCCCCCAAACCCCCTGGCATGGGGGCTTCGCCCCCTGCACCCTCCCGATTTTTGGGGGACACCCCCCAGGCCCCCGGGAGAGGGCTTCACCCCCTCCACTCCCATTTTGGGGAGCACCCCCACGGCCCCACGGCGTGGGGGTTTCGCTCCAGGTCAGGGTTCCAGCCAGGCGAATTCAAACAGCCTGGGGGCTTTAAACTCCCTTACAAACCCTTTTATCCTCTCCTCCGCCAGCTTCACATACTCTTCTTCTATCTCATACCCAATATAATGCCTCCGCGTTTTTATGGCGGCTATGGCGGTTTGCCCACTCCCCATGAACGGGTCCAGAACCACCTCGCCTTCGTAAGTGTAAAGCTGTATGAGCCTGTAAGGCAGCTCCACGGGGAAAGGAGCCGGATGCCCGATTTCCTTTGCCGATACAGCCGGGAAAGTCCAGACGCTCCGGGTGAACTCCAGGAACTCCTCCTTTGAGATGGTGCTTCTCCTCCCGGCGGGGTTTTTCCTGGAGAACGTGCCCTTGGAGAAAACCAGGATATATTCGTGAACATCCCTCAGGGTTGGATTCGTGGCTGAGCACCAGCTCCCCCAGGCGGTGGAGGGGCTCGCAGAGGAACCTTTGTTCCAGATTATTTCCCCCCGCATCAAAAAGCCCAGCTCCAGCATATCCCTTATGATGAAGGCGTGGAGGGGTATGTAAGGCTTCCGGCCCAGGTTAGCGATGTTTATGCAGGCTCTGCCTCCCGGCACAAGAACCCTGTAGACCTCTTTCCACACCCGCTTCAGAAACGCCAGGTATTCCTCCAGGGTGAGGTCCCGATCGTATTCCTTGCCCACATTGTAAGGAGGCGAGGTCACCATGAGGTGGACGCTGTTATCGGGCAGTTCCTCCATTTTTTCGGAGGATTTGCAGAAGATTTTGTCCAGAAATTCAGGGGGAATCGGGTTTTCCACCCACTTCAACTTTTGCTCCTTAGGCAGGCCTTCATAGAGTTTGCTTGTATAGAAAGGGGTGGAGTCGTGGTTTATCCTGCCAGGTGAGCCAAAAGAGCTTGTCCTGGTCCCTCTCCTCCTCACCTTGCCCATTTAATTACTCCTCCTTCCAGCAATCTACCCATCTCTTGTAAGGGTTGTAAGCCATCTTCGTTTTGCGCCATTCTATAGTGATGCACTTTGTGCGCTTATCCGCAATTAAAGCGGAGATGGCCTCCTTGGAAATCTCCACGCCGCGCGGGTTAGTTCCAGGCTTTGGCAGCTTTATGTATACCTCCTTTCCGAGCTTTTCAAACACTTCTTGCTGAACTTCAACGGGGATGTAATAAAAACCACCCCTGCCTCCCCAGTTAATGTGAACCAGCAAAAAATCGCATTTAGGGCAGTATTCCTCTTTAAATTTGCGCGCTTTTTGAGGGTCAACTGTCCAGACAAGCTTAACCCCGCCGATGCTTTTACCGGTTACGGTCTTAATGGAGATTGGCTTACCAAATAATTTTACATCTACTTCTGGCTCTGTGGGCGGAATTTCAGTTTGCACATTATCCTCACCGAATTTATAAATGAGCAAGGCTACCAAAATTTTCTCCCGGAGGGAGCCAGCTTCCATTCCCACTTTGCCGGCTCTTGAGCTTTCCATCTCTGCAAGCTGGAACAGATACGGCAATTTGCGTTCAATTTTCTCCACAGTTTGCGCATCATCAAATATCTCTTCCAATCTGCTCGCCATTTTCTTTCTGCTCTGGAACGATTTGTAGATGGGGCGACCCCTGAGGGCCGCCCCATTGCTTTTATGTTCTCCGCATGAAGCGGGGGAGGATGGTGGCCCATTCGGGCAGGGGGACGCTGTCCCCGGGGCCAAGTTTGTCCACAGGCTTCACCTCCCGCTGGCGGGCACGGCCCGCAAATATCCCTATCTGACTGCCTTCCCGGGCGTGGCGCCTGTCCACAAGAGCCATGCCGGTGAGGAAGCCTTCCGTGTCAATGGCGCAGGAGGTCACCACCCCGATGTAGTCCCCCCGCTGGTTGACTACAGGATCACCGGGCTCAGGCCTGGGAACGCCCTTGCGGTTCATCCGGAAGCGGATTATCTCCCGGGTCCGCCTGGCTTCTTTCTCTATGATGGCCTTCCGCCCGATGAAGTAGGGCTTGTGGAATTTGACGTAAGGGGCGAAACCCGCCTCTATCGGGTCTATGTTGAAGGGGCCTGCCAGTTCGTGGCCGTAAAGCGGCAGACCCGCTTCCGTCCGGGTTGAATCCCTGGCCCCGAGGCCCGCCGGCTTTATGCCGAAAGGCTTCCCCTTCTCCAGGAGCAGGTTCCACAGGCGAGGGGCATCGTCGGGGTGGACGAAGATCTCGTAGCCCCACTCCTCGCCGGTGTAACCCGTGCGGGCCACGATCACGTCCATCCCGTCCAGGGTCATTTCGGCCAGCTCTGTGCGGCGCATCCTCTTCAGGATCTCCCTGCCATCACGATCGGCCAGGGACATGAGAATGTGGATTGAGGCCGGCCCCTGAAGGGCCATGTCCACCCTCATGTCTTTGCCGGAAGAGGGATCCTTGAGGTTCCGGAGGATGGCCTGCCCGTCCACTTCCTTAGCCGGGTTCTCCCTGTCCACGATAACCCGGCGGGAGTTAACGGCGTTCAGCCAGGCCCAGTCCTTCTCCTCATTGGCGGCATTGACCACCATTATGTAGCGATCGCGGCGGATCCGGTAAATCATAACGTCGTCTATGACGTTGCCGTCAGGGTCAAGCAGGTAGGAGTAGAGGGACTGGCCGTCCTCAAGCCAGCGGACGTAGTTGGTGGTGACGAAGTCAAGGAAGCGGGTGGCATGTTCCCCGGAGATTTCAAATACTCCCATGTGGGCCACGTCAAACAGGCCCGCGGCTTCCCGCACTGCCCTGTGCTCCTCAAGCACGCCTGTATACCAGACAGGCATTTCCCATCCGGCGAAGGGGATGAGTTTGGCCCCAAGCTTGCGGTGTTCTTCGTAGAGGGGGGTGTGCTTGAGAGGGCCTGGCTTTTCCTCCCAGCGGAACTCTTCCTTCTGGACGGGAGGCCTCTCTGAGGCCAGGAATTTTTCCCCCACAAAGTAGGGCTTGGAGAGGGCGAAGAGGTCCCTGTGGTTGCTCCGGTAGAGGGTGAGGGCATCGGGCCTTTCCCCGTCGTAAGAGGGCCAGTCGGCTCCGGAGCGCCAGGATCTGTAGGCCTGAGGCGAGGATGGCTGGAAGCCGTTCTGGCGCAGGATCCCCCAGAGCCGGGCGATGTTGTCGGGATGGGATATAAGCATCAGGAGTTCGCATCCGTTGCCGTAGTCCACCCTGGCGGCCAGCGTCTCCACTCCGTCCACCTGACCGGCCCAGAACCGGTTCAGGGGCATCTCGGGGAGCCAGGGCAAAAGGCCTTTGAGCCGGGAAACGGCTTCTTTCCCCGCCACTCCTATGGCCACTTTCCTCCAGGGTTCCTCCATATCCTCCCACAGATCCTCCACGATGACAGGCCCTTCAACTTTGGCCAGGATGTCCTGGCGGTCAAAGATCGTGTAGCCATCGGACAGGGCCCGGAACCAGTCCTTAACCCTTTCGGTGTTTTCGGGGTTGGTGACAACCAGGTATTGCTGGCGGCCCCGGCTGTCGTCGGGAAGGCGGAGGATGGAGACATCGTCCAGGAGTTTGCCGTCGGCGTCCAGGAGGAAGGAGCGGGCTGCCATCCCCGGCCTGAGGTCGGCCAGGTTGGCGGTGTTGACCTGCTGGATGAAGGCTTCGGCCCTTGAGCCTCTGACCACAAGGAGGCCGAGGCTGGTCAGGTCAAAGAGGAAGGGCCCCTCGCCGGCGGGGATGGCTTTCTCCTCAAAGAGGGGCTTGCGGACGGGCTCCTTTCCGGGCAGGAAGCAGTAGTGGGGGTAGCCGGTCCGGCAGGGGGGCGGGCAGATAGGGATGCGGTCAATCAGTTCGTCCACGCGGCAAGCAGCTTTCTTGAGGATCTCCAACTCTATCTTGCCCCTGGGCAATTCGTGGTCGCGGCCGTAATAGCGGAAGGGCTTGATGTTGACCAGGACTTCGGTCATGATATCGGCTATCTCATCCATCTCTTCGGCGTCAAGGCCCCTCTGGGTCACCCACGGGGTCCCGAGGCGTATCCCGCTGGCCAGGGGGGTCATGGTGTCGCCGGGAATTGTGTTCTTGTTGACGATGATGCCGGCTATGTCCAGGAGTCTGGCGGCAATTTCCCCCTTCACCGGGTAGCCGGTATCGGTCCTGATTGACCTGAGGTCCAGGACCACCATGTGGGTATTGGTCCCGCCGTAGGCTACTTTTATCCCCCTCTTCTGGAAGGCCTCGGCGAGGGCTTTTGCGTTCTCCACGATTTTATACTGGATGCGCTTGAAGGTTTCGGTCTGGGCGATCTTGAAGGCCACGGCTATGGCGGCGAACTTGTTGACGTGGGGGCCTCCCTGGATTCCCGGGAAGACGGCGGCGTCAATGCGCTGGGCGAGCTCCTCGTCTGTGGTGATGATGACGGCTCCCCTGGGGCCGCATATGGTCTTGTGGGTGGTGAAGGTTATGACGTCAGCGATGCCGATGGGGGAGGGGTGGGCGCCGGCCACCACAAGGCCTGCGGTGTGGGCGATATCGGCCATGAGGTAGGCTCCCACGGCATCGGCTATCTCCCGGAACTTCTCCCAGTCGGGTGCCCAGGAGTAGGAGGTGTAGCCAGCTATTATGAGGCGCGGCCTGTATTCCAGGGCCAGCTTCATAATCTGGTTGTAATTGAGGCGCTCGGTGGCGGGGTCAACTCCGTAGGAGACGACTTTGTAGCGGCGGCCGGAGATGTTGAACTCGCTTCCGTGGGTGAGGTGGCCCCCCTGGAAGAGGTCCATCCCCATTATGGTATCGCCGGGGTTGAGGAGAGCATCATATACGGCGATGTTGGCGGCGGCGCCGGAGAGGGGCTGGACGTTGACGAAGATCCGCTCCGGGGGCACCCTTTCGTTGGCGAAGGCCTGGGCAATCCTGCGCTGGGCGAGGGTTTCCACAAAGTGGACGTATTCAACCCCTTTGTAGAACCGCCTGTCGCCGTAGCGCCGGTAGTGGCTGAGCTGGTGGGCGAAGTCCATCACAAGCTCCATCTCTTCCCTGGTCATCCTCAGGGGAGGGTAGCCTTCGGCGTAGATGTTGTTGAAGACGGAGCCCAGGGCTTTGAGGACGGGTTCGGGGGCTATGCTCTCGGAGGGTATCAGGATGATCTTGCGGGCCTGTTTTTCCTCCTCAAAGCGGATGAGGCGGTCTATCTCCGGGTCAATGGCCGAGAGTTCCCCTTCAAGGATCGCACGGTATTCCTGAGCGAGCTTCAGGTCCATATCCCCCTCCTTTTAGCGATTCATTTTACCAATTGCAGGCACTTCGGCGCTCTTTGGCTTTTTGCTTTCCAGGACTTTCTCTATTTCCGGGACGTTCTCTCCGAGGAGGCGGCGCAGTTCAAAGATTTCGTCGCGCAACATGGCCGCTTTTTCAAATTCCAGGTTCTTTGCGGCGATGTGCATCTGGTTCTCCAGTTCCTTTATCATGCGCCTGATTTCGTCCTTAGGGATTTCCTCACCCCGCACGATGTATTCGGCTTTGCGCTCCGCCACTTTCCGGACTCTGTCTGTGAGGTCGCGCACCTCTTTGACGATGCTGCGGGGCTCAATGCCGTGGCGCAGGTTGTATTCCATCTGGATGCGGCGGCGGCGCTCGGTCTCTTCTATGGCCCGGCGCATGGATTCGGTGATGGTGTCGGCATACATTATGGCGGTGCCTTCCACGTGCCTTGCCGCCCGCCCAATGGTCTGGATGAGGGCGGTCTCGGACCGCAGGAAGCCTTCTTTATCGGCGTCCAGGATGGCCACCAGGGAGACTTCGGGCAGGTCCAGGCCCTCCCGCAGGAGGTTTATCCCCACCACCACGTCGTAGACGCCAAGGCGCAAGTTGCGCAGTATCTCCACCCGCTCAATGGTGTCAATTTCCGAGTGGAGGTAATGCACCTTGATGCCCATCTCGGCGAGATACTCGGCCAGGTCCTCGGCCATCCTCTTGGTGAGGGTAGTGACCAGGGCCCGCTGCCCCTTTTCCACCCGCTTGCGGATTTCGGAGATGAGGTCATCAATCTGGCCCTTAGTGGGGCGCACCTCCACCTTCGGGTCCACGATTCCGGTGGGCCTTATAAGTTGCTCCACGACCTGTTCGCTCTTTTCCAGTTCGTAAGGGCCTGGGGTGGCGGAGGTGAAGATGACCTGGCGCACCCGCTGCTCAAATTCCTCAAACTTGAGGGGCCTGTTGTCCAGGGCCGATGGCAGGCGGAAGCCGTAGTCCACCAGGGTTTTCTTGCGGGTGTAATCTCCGTGATACATCCCCCTGAGCTGGGGTATGGTCATGTGGGATTCGTCTATTATGACCAGGAAATCGTCGGGGAAGTAATCCAGGAGGGTCCAGGGGGGTTCTCCAGGCTTGCGGCGGGAGAGGTGGCGGGAGTAGTTTTCAATGCCGGGGCAGTAGCCTGTGGTCTTCAGGAGCTCCAGGTCGTAGCGGGTGCGCTGCTCAAGGCGCTGGGCCTCCAGGAGCTTCCCCTGAGCTCTGAGTTCCGCCAGCCTCTCCTCCAGTTCCTGCTCTATGTCCCTTATGGCCAGCTGGAGCTTTTCGTAAGGGGTGATGAAGTGCTTTGCCGGGTAAATGGCTACGGAGTCCAGCTCCCTGAGGATCTCGCCGGTGAGGGGGTCAAATTCGGTTATGCGCTCTATTTCATCGCCCCAGAATTCAATGCGGTAGGCAGTCTGGAGGTAGGCGGGCTGGACTTCCACGGTGTCTCCCCGGACCCGGAACCTCCCCCTTTCCAGGACGGTGTCGTTTCTCTCATACTGGATTTCCACCAGGTGGCGGAGGATTTTGTTGCGGCGGCGGACTTCGCCACGCCTGAGGGTTAGCACCACCTGGCCGTAGTCCTCGGGGCTTCCGAGGCCGTAGATGCAGGATACCGATGCCACGATGATGACGTCCCGGCGGGAGAAGAGGGCGGATGTAGCGGCCAGGCGCAGGCGGTCAATCTCCTCATTGATGTCGGCGTCCTTCTCTATGTAGAGGTCGTATTCGGGCAGGTAGGCTTCGGGCTGGTAGTAGTCGTAGTAGCTCACGAAGTATTCAACGGCATTGTGAGGGAAGAATTCCCGGAATTCGGCGTAGAGCTGAGCGGCCAGGGTCTTGTTGTGGGCGATGACGAGGGTTGGCTTCTGGACCTGTTCAATGACTTTGGCCATGACGAAGGTGTTGTGCACAAAGAGCCCTCCCGCACCGGCTAAGAAGGTTTCATTCCCGGCCACGCTCAGGTCGTAAACGTAAGGCGAGGAAGCGCTTGCCGGCTCAACGCTGGCCACCGGCGACCAGCGGACCTTCAGGCGGCTCTGGAGTTTTCTCCAGCCTTCCCACCACTTTTCATCTTCGTGATGCCTGGCCCCGGCTATTTCGCTTAAGGCTTCAAGAAGGCGCTGGAAGCTGGCGCGGGATGGGTTCCGGACCTGGCATTCAATCGCCGAGACCAGCTTCTGGCTGACGCCTGCTGCTTGAGCCAGGAGTTTTTGGCTGACGCCCAGAGCCAGCCGCAGGTCCCGAAGGGAGCTCCCGACATCCGGGATTATGTCTACGCTGGAATTGGCCTTTCTGGCGATTTCCTGTTCCAGAGCCTCTGCTTTTCCGGCAAGGGAGAACCCGATGTGCTGATGGAAGGCGCGCAGGTTTTCCTGGCCAGATATGCTCACCTTCCAGTACCAGTCGCCCGGGTGATTGCCGTTGGTTGCCCGCTTGCGCACGCGCTGAATGCGAGCCCAGATGCCGAAGCGCAACAGCGCATAGGCCAGTTCGTAAGCCAGGCGCTGGCTGGCCGTGGTCACGGTCACGCATCCTTTATCACGCTCAACCGTCCCATCGCCATCAAAGTAGGCTTGCAGGAGTATGGCCAGCTGACGGTTGGACAGTTGAGGCCAGAAAGGAGGCAGGTGCTTCTCGCGAGCCACCCGGCCTGCCAGGCGGGCAAACAGCCGGGCAAGGGGAGCCGATGAGATCTGGAAATCGCTTGAGGGTCGGATTGTGAAGCGGAGCCCCAGTTCTGTCAGGCTTTCCGCGATGTGTTCCCTCAGTTGAGGGGAGCGGTTGGCCAGGATGAGGTGATTCCCTTTGGCCGTCGCCGTCCCTTCGGCCAGGTAACAGCCAAGCAGCCTCAGGAAAGCATCAGTAAGGCGCAATTCCAGGGGCAACCCTGAGCGCTCTAACCTGCCGGCCACATGAGCCTGCTCCGGGTGCCAGGTTCCCTGAAAGCTCTCCGTTGCCTCTGGACAGGAGTAATGAGGGGCGAGGAGGGCGGTGAATTCCTGCCCGCCCCTCGCCGCGATGTATTCGGCAATTTGTTGACGGGCTTGGATGAACAGGCCTGCGTCCTGCAGGTAATCCAGCAGGTTCAGGTCTGGAAGGTCCTGCGCAGGGGCAGGAATGCTGAGGGGGATGGGTATGTAATCCCCGGGGCGAATTTCGGTGGTAGGAAGCAAGTGCATCTGTCCGTCCCGGAGCACCCAGAGGTTGTGGTCTCCGGTGATGACCGCGCTTCTGCCGCATTTCAGGGTCACCCGGAACATCCGCTCGGGGGCGCGATGCCGGATGAAAGCCATAATGGGTTTCGGTTCCACCTCGCCTGTGCGGGCGTTGAAGCTCAAAGTCCAGTATGAGCCGGGTTCAGGGCGCGCCACCACCGTGTCGCCGTAGTGTTCCACTCTGGAGGCTCTTTTTATCGCAGCTTCAATAAGTTCCCCGATAGGGACAAGCTCAAAGCGGAAGCCATCGCTCTCCTTCCGGGCGATGAAGACGGGCTCGGCGCCGTCCAGGCTCTTGCCGGTGCCCGTGGCTCCCAGCAGGGTCTGGTAGCGGTATCCTTTGCGGATACCTTCTACCAGTTTTTCTATGGCCTGGGGCTGGTCGCCTGTGGGTTTGAAGGGGGAGACGAGTTTAAACCTTTCCATTTTTGTTTCCCCACCCTCGTGGGCTCGGGGTTCGCCATGGTTCAGGATCCCACTCGTGGGCAAGTTGCGGGAGTTGCCTTCTCGCTCCTTTGATTGGTTTTTCTGGGGGCACATCCCCCATACCCCCTGGCATGGGGCTTTGCACCCTGCACCCCCGATTTTCCCCACCCTCGTTTGCTCTGGGTTTGCCCACGTTCAGAGTCCCACTCGTGGGCGGGTTGCGGGAGTTGCCCCCTCGCCCCTTGATTTGTTTTCCTGGGGGGACACCCCCCAGACCCCCCGGGAGGGGGCTCGCCCCCTCCAACCCCTTGAGGTTGTTTTCCCGGGGGCACATCCCCCATACCCCCAGCATGGGGGCTTCGCCCCCCCTGCACCCCTCTTTCCCCACCCTCGTTTGCTCAGGGTTCGCTGGGCTTCAGGGGCCCCCTCGTAGCCAGGTTGCAGGAGTTTCCCGCTCGCCCCTTGATTTGTTTTCCTGGGAGGACACCCCCCAGACCCCCGGGAGGGGGCTCGCCCCCTCCACCCCCATTTTGGGGACACCCCCCAGGCCCCCCGCCAGGGGGTTCTATGTTTCCTCCTCGTTTAATTATACCTCCACGCGGGAGAGGTCAGCAATGCCTCTGGGGAGGAGGGCTATGCGCTGGAGGAGGGCGAGTCTGTTCTCCCTTATCTCCCTGTCCTCCACCATGACAAAGACTTCGTAAAAGAACCTGTCTATCGGCTCTACAAGGGGCATGAGCAGGGCGAAGAGGCCGTCAATGTCGTTGACCTTTCGCCTCTTCTCCTCCGCCTCCAGATATGCCCTGTAGAGGTCGTGTTCGGCGGGTTCGGTGAAGAGTTCCGGGCGGAGGGGCAGGAGCTCAGGCACATCTTTCACTATCCTGGCCGGCCGGATGAAGGCAGTCATGACGGCGGGGAACTCGGGTTTCTGCGCCCAGCGGGCCAGGTCCTGCAGGGTGACCCAGGCTAAATAAGGGTTATCGGCCCGCTCGGCCAGGACGGCTTCTATGAGGTCGGGCCGGTAGCCTCTCTCCTGGAAGAGGCCCCGCATCCTCGCCACGATGAATTCCAGGGCCTCCTGCAGGATTTCCCCGGTGATGGCCAGCGGGAGAAGGCGAGCCGCTTCGGCCAGGGCCTCCCGGAGGGACAGGCTTATGCCTTTGTCCACCAGGATCTGGACAAGGCCCAGGGCCGTCCGGCGGAGCCCGTAAGGGTCGGCTGAGCCGGTGGGAGCAAGCCCCGCTCCGAGAAGACCCACCAGGCTGTCCAGTCTGTCGGCAATCCCCACCACTGTGCCGGGGATGGTGCGGGGAAGGGAATCGCCGGCGAAGCGAGGCAGGTAGTGCTCAAAGATGGCTTCGGCCACCTCGGGATCTTCCCCCCAGTGGAGGGCGTAGTGGCGGCCCATGGTCCCCTGCAGGCTCGTTAGTTCTACAACCATCTGGGTGGCAAGGTCGGCCTTGCACAGGCGGGCGACTCTGGAGGCCTTTTGGCTTTCCTCTTCGGAGAGGCCAAGGCGCCGGCAGAGCCACGGCACGAGTCTTTCCAGCCTGCTCACTTTGTCCAGCATTGACCCGAGCCTTTCCTGGAAGGTGAGCCCCCCGAGCTTCGGCAGGTATTCCTCAAGGGGCTTTTTGAGGTCTGTTGCGATGAAGTAATCGGCATCGGAGAAGCGGGCCCGCAGGACTTCTTCGTTCCCCCTGCGGACTATGTCCAGGTGGCGGGTGTCCCCGTTGCGGACGGCGATGAAGTAGGGGAGGAGTTTGCCTTCCTGGGAGAGGACAGGGAAGTAGCGCTGGTGTTTCTTCATCACGGTTATCAGGACTTCCTGGGGGAGGCGGAGGAAGGCGGGGTCAAAGGACCCCCGGAGGGCCGTCGGCTTTTCCACGAGATTGGTTACCTCTTCCAGCAGAGCCGGGTCATCCGGGATCAGACCTCCCACTTCCGAGGCCAGTTCGGCTGCCTGCCTCCTTATTTCCTCCCGGCGTTTCTCCAGGTCCACCACGATCCCGGCCTCTTCCATGGCTCTGAAGTAGTCTTCAGCCCTGGGGATTTCAATGGCAGGGGAGCCTTCGGGCCTGAGGCCCCTGGTGGTGCGGCCGGAACGGACCCCGGCGTATTCAAAGCTCACCACTCTGGCCCCGAAGAGGGCCACGATCCAGCGGATCGGCCTTGAGAACCTCACGCCGCTTTCGTTCCAGCGCATTGTGAGGGGGAAGCGCAAGGATGAGATGAGCCTGGGGAAGAGTTCGGCCAGGACGGAGGGGGTTGCTTCCCCTTTTTTCCGGACCACGGCCACCACATAGCGCTTGTCCTCGTATTCCCTTATCTGGAGATCTTCCACTCTCACGCCCTGCTTTTCGGCGAAGGCAATGGCGGCTCTGGTGGGTTTTCCCTCCGGGTCAAAGGCTGCCGAAGCCGGAGGCCCTTTGACCACCATTTCCTCTTCTTCCTGGCAGGAAGCGAGGTTTCTGATGTAGAGGACAAGGCGGCGGGGGGTTCCGGCCACGTAGAGGCTTTCGTAGCGGAGGCGAGCCTGGGCGAGGAGATCCGGGGCAAGTTCCCGGATCTGCTCCACTGCCAAGCTCAGGTCGCGGGCTGGCAGCTCTTCGGTGCCGATTTCCAGGAGGGCATCGGCGTAGGGGGGCAGGTCTTCTGTTCCCTCCGGCTCAGGGATCGCTTCTGCCTTCTGCCGGGTTGGGGCTCCTTTCAGCCAGGGGAAGCCCGCTTCCTGGCGCTGGTTCAGGTAGAGCTGGGCGGCCTGGCGGGCCAGATCCCGCATCCGGGCGAAGTAGGAGGCCCTCTCAGCCACCCCTATCGTCCCCCGGGAGTCCAGGAGGTTGAAGGTATGGGAGCAGCGTAGGATGTAATCGTGGGCCGGGACTACCAGGCCCCTTTCCAGGCAGCGTTTAGCTTCGGCCTCGTATTCGTTGTAGAGGCGCCGGAGCCTTTCCACATCCGCTTCTTCAAAGTTGTAGATGCAGTGCTCCACTTCCGAGCGGAGGAGGATATCGCCGTAGGAGTGGATCCCGTCCCAGTCAATTTCCCATACGCTCCTGACTTGCTGGAGGAACATGACAATGCGTTCAAGGCCGTAGGTTATCTCCACGGCCACGGGGTTCAGGTCAATTCCTCCCGCCTGCTGGAAGTAGGTGAACTGGGTTATTTCCAGGCCGTCAAGCCAGACTTCCCACCCGAGTCCCCAGGCTCCGAGGGCCGGGGATTCCCAGTTGTCCTCCACGAAGCGGATATCGTGCTGGCGGGGGTCTATGCCCAGAACCTGAAGGCTCTCCAGGTAAATTTCCTGAGGGTTGCCGGGGTCGGGCTTGAGGATGACCTGGAACTGGAAGTGGAGTTGCATCCGGTTGGGGTTCTCCCCGTAGCGTCCATCGTCGGGGCGGTAGGATGGCTCCACGTAGGCCACGTTCCAGGGTTCGGGCCCGAGGACCCGCAGGAAAGTAGCCGGGTTCATGGTCCCGGCCCCAACTTTTTCGCTGTAAGGCTGCCATATCAGGCATCCCCTGTCGGCCCAGAACCTCTGCAGGCGGAGGATAACTTCCTGAAATGAAAGCGCTTTGCCCATAAATGCCTCCTACAGGAAATTTTCCACCTCAAGTTTTTCAAGGAATCTGGCGGATTTCAGGGGCCTTTCCATGTGGTAAACGATGTAGCGCCTGATGAGGGCTTCAACTTCCACGCTGAGGTTCCGGGGGACACGCAGGAGCTGGCAGAGTTCGTATTCCCGGGTGAGGAAGAAGCGCATGACCCTGAGGGCGCTGGCAGAAAAGGGGGTAGCGCCATCCTTCCCCTCGCCACAGCGGGGGCAGAGGGCACCACCATCGGCTGGGGAAAAGTAATTGACGTCAGCTTTGAGGGGCTCCCGGCACTTCACGCAGACGAAAAGTTCCGGCCTGTATCCGGCCAGGGAAAGGAGGCGAAGCTCAAAGAAGCGCAGGGCCGGCCATATTCCCTGTCCCCCTTCCAAGCGGTGGAAAGTGTCCAGAAGGAGGTGGAAGACCGCAGGGTTCCTGTCCTGCTCAGCCATGAAGCCATCGGTTAGTTCGGCTATGTAATGGGCGTAGCCGGTGCGGATCAGGTCTTCCTTCAGGGCCTGGAAGTATTCCAGGGCCTCGGCCTGGGTTATCAGGTCAATCTCTTTCCCTTTAGCCACCAGGAGCTTGACGTGGGTGAAGAGCTCCAGGTGGCCGGCCTTGCGGCTCGTGGGCTTCCGGACGCCCTTAGCCAGCAGGCGGAGCTTGCCCTCCTCAAGGGAATACACTGTTAAGAGCCTGTCGGCCTCCCCAAAGTCCGTCCGCTTGAGGACTATAGCGGTGATCTTGTAAAGCCTTTCCCTGTTCACCCTCCCCTCACCGTTCCGTATCTGAAAGGCCTCTTCCAGTTTTCAGCCATTTTCTTCTGGTAGAGTTCTTCGGCGTCCAGGCCCAGCGCTGAGAGGAGGTGGAGGATCCGGATTATGGCGTCAATCAGTTCTTCCCCCACCTTCTCCAGGGGCTCGCCTTTTTTGTAAGCGTCGGTGGCTTCGGAGATTTCGGAATGGATGAGGGCGAGCATTTCCCAGATGCGGCTCTGGTCGCTGCTGAAGCCCTTAGCGTCCACCAGAGCCCTGACTTCCGCCATTTTCTCGTTGAGGCATCCTTCCCGCACAGCTCCTCCTTCTGGATTTTGGATTATATCACTTTCACCGGAGAGGGACAATTTCACCATCTGGCAGTGGCGATTCAGAGGCAGATTTCATGGGAGCGCAAAGGGGCTATGCCCTCCTTCCAAGGAACCCGGAAGAGATGGCCCGCGAAACCGGCGCCCTCCAGCTGGTTAGGCCGCCTCATCGGGGCTCTCCTTGAAAGAGAAGGGGCTTCCTTTGAGCCTCATCGCCCAGACCTTGCCTGCCCAGAAGGCTGAGACCGCTCGCCGCCGGGTTCGCCAGGCCAGCCAGAATAAAGGGCACACACCCGGCGGGCTATCTCCTTCTGCTGACCAATTTACCTGCTGGCGTGTGGGGAGCAGAGGCGATTTTGGGCCTCTACCGACTGCGCTGGCAGGTGGAGTTGCTTTTTTCTCCGGTTGAAAGACCCCGTTCTGGCCCAGGTCTGTTTGCTGGGCAAGGTGCTGGCTCTGCTCCTTATGGAGGGGGTTGCCGGGGTAGCGGGGGGACGGAGTCCCCCTGACGGGGGGAAGTGGGGGGTGTCCCCCTACAAAAACAAAATTGGGGGCGAGTTGGCAACCCCTGAAACCCGCCCACGAGTGGGACCCTTAAGCCAGGCTCAGCCGCAGCAAACGGGGGTGGGAAAAATGAAAAAAGGCGGGGGGGACATCCCCCGCATCCCCCCGGGAGGGGACAAAGCCCCCTCCGCTTTGGAGAAAGGAGTTCACTTTACTTTCAAAGTGCGGAGGCGGTTCAGGGCAGCGGCAAACTCCTGAGGGCGGAAGATCACATAGTGCCCCATGAGGCGCGGGTCCAGGACGTCCAGCCCCTCCCTCTCTATGTCTCTCATCACCAGTTCCAGGATCTCGGCCACAGTGCGGCGGCCATCCATATACCTCTCCCGGGCATAATAGAGGGCCTGGCCTATAGCGTGGAGCTGCCCGGGGTGAACCAGTTGCTCCACCGCCGAAAGGTCTATTTCGTGCCGCCCAAAGATTATGGCTCTCGTCCCCTTGGCCGTTATCCTCACCTCGTATTTCCCCCTGCTGGGATCCAGGCTCCAGGCCAGGGGTATGCGGGGCTTTATCTCCCCGAAGCGCTCGCCCCCCTCTTTCCTGCGTTCAGCCCTGTATTTCTCGGCTATGGCTTTAGCTTCAGCCGTCACATCCCGGGGCTCATACTCTATCATGGCGATGACCGTGTCGGCCACGTCAAAGTAATCCCCGCTCCCTCCCATGACCAGGATCGTGGAAACGCCGTAATCAGTGTAAAGCTGCCGCACCTTGTCAATGAACGGGGTTATGGGCTCTTTGTCCTTGGAGATTAGTTCCTGCATTCTGTGGTCCCTTATCATGAAATTGGTGGCGCAGGTGTCCTCGTCCAGGAGCAGGAGCCTTGCCCCAGCTTCCAGGGCCTCTATTATATTGGCCGCCTGGGAGGTGGAGCCGGAGGCATTGTCGGTGCGGAAGCGGGTTGTATCCTGGCCGAAAGGCAGGTTGGAAATGAAGGGGGAAATGTCCACTTTCTCAATCCTGCGGCCATCTTCGGCCCTTATTTTCACCGCTGAAGGAATCGTAACCACAAGTTCCCTGCCATCCCCCGGTATGTGGTTGTAAACCCCGAACTGGATAGCGTTGAGGAGGGTGGATTTGCCGTGGTATCCTCCGCCGACGATCAGGGTAACTCCTTCGGGGATGCCCATGCCCCTTACAACCCCGCGGTTAGGCAGGTGGAATTCCACCCGAAGGGATTCGGGGGAGCGGAAGGGGATGGCTTTATCGGGCGGAAGGGGCCGGTCGTCAACCCCAGAGCGCCTGGGGAGGATGCTGCCATCGGCCACGAAGGCCACGAGGCCGCGCCTGGGGAGCTGTTCCCGGAGCCAGTCCGCATCTTCGGCAGTGAGGATGTGGAGGTAGAGTTTTTCGCGGTTCAGGCTGGAATAGAAAAGGCTCTCCTTCACTATCCTGGGGACCTTGCGGCAGAGGAGCTCAGCGGCTTCCGCTCCCAGGATGCGCCTCCCCCTGGCCGGAAGGCCAACCGCGAACCGGGCTTCCACGTAATCTTCGGTAATAACCACCGAGGTGCGCTCCAGAATCTCCTGGCCAGGCCTGTCTATGGCGATCAGGCCGCTGTGGCCTGTTCCCGTCCGTTCTTCAAGTTTATCGGCCACTGCGGCGAACTGGCGGGTGAGAAAATCGGCCAGGGCGACGCGCCTGCTCTTTGAGGAGAAAGTGTCGGGGGGAAAACCAGCTTCTTTTTGCTCAACCCGAACCCTCACCCTGCTGGGCGGGGCGAAGGGGTCGCCCTGAACGTGGTCAATGAAAAGGGTAAAACCGGGAGCGCGGTAGACCCCTTCTATCCCCCTGTAAGCCTTGTAGCCTTTTCCGTCAAGCCTTACAAGCAGTGCCTCAAGTTCGGCTATGGTCCTTTCACCCATCAAGCCTCACCATTAGCAGCGGCACGAGCATCTCTTCAGGGGAAAGGCCCCCGTGACGCCCCTTGAGTTTTGGCTCTTCGTATCCCCAGACCAGGTGCTCCTCCCCCCTGGCAATGGCTATAAGGTCGCCAATGCGGGAGGAGAAGCCGGGAGCCGGCGTCCCCCTGCCGAAAAGGCCTTTCTCCACTGCTTCGGCGGAATCCATCACGGTGAAAGAGCCGATCTTCTCTTCCAGGTAAGCGCGCACCTGCTCTTTTCTGCCGTCCCGCACGTAAAGGTATGAAGCCCTTGATTCCCCTGTGGGAGGCAAGGCCAGGAGCTCCCAGAGCTCAGGGTGCTTCATGGCCAGGACGGCCCTCTCGGGATTTGCTGGGACCTGGCCGTGGTCGGAGAAGAGGATGAGGAGGGTGCCTTTCCTGTCCTGAGGCTCAAGGCGCTCCAGGAAATCCCGCTCCATGGAGAAGGCGAAGCTCCTGAGCTCGGCTTCCCAGGTTTCATCGTCGGGGCCATAGAGGTGGGCGAGGGCGTCCACGAGGCCCCAGTAAACGCTTATTATCGCCTTTTCCCCCGCCTTCTCGCGGAGAAGGTGGCGCAGAATTATCCACATTTCCGGGGTGGTGAGGAATCCCCTGGCTTCGGCCACTTCCCTGTGGAGGGCGCGGGAGAAAGGGCTTCTGACGAATTCACGGTGGATGAGGACGAAAACTTTAATTCCGAAAGGGCTGAGGAGCTGGGGGAAAGAAGGCACAGGGACCAGCTTTTCGGGTTCAAGCCCCCATTTCTCCAGGGAATCGCCTTTCTCGTTCCGCATGGGGGCGAGGGCGATGGCGTTGGCTACCACGCCGAACTCTTTGAAGTAAAGGGTGTAGCCGGTCAGGCCGTGCTCAATGGGTGGTCGGGCGGTCCAGAAGCTGGCCAGGGCTGCCACGGTGGTGGAGGGGAAAACCGAGGTTATGTGGGTAAAGGAGCCCTTCCGGGCGAGCCTGGCGAAGAGGAATTCGGGGTCCTGGTCCATCAACCTCCGCAGGGCCAGGTAACCGACGGCGTCCATCAGTATGGCGATTACCCTTTCGGTACCGGGCGCTAAATCTTTCCAGAGGTAAGGGTCAAGGGGGGGAAGCCCTTCAAGTCTTGTTCCCAGGATAGCCGCCATGGTGGCGGGCAGGTTCGCGATGGAACCTCCTTCGTATTGAGGCCAGACGAAGTCCATTTCTCCCTCCATCTCTGGCAATTTTACTGCAAAGGACGCAGACGTTGCAAACCTTTCCTGGGGCAGCCATTTGCGCAACTGCAAAGGCCCCAGGGTCAGGCCTTCCGGACGGGTCACCATGTCCTGGCGCATTTACTTTGCCGGCTTGACAACTCGCTATTATTTCGGTATGATTCTAAATAGATACTGGTTTTCCACAAGGAGGGTTATGAGGTTACGGGATGAGCAACTGGAAGAGGTGACGAGGAAACTGCGGGAACGGGGGTATCGCCTTACGCCTCAGAGGATGGCGATAATCAAGGCCATTTTGTCCAGTAAAGAACACCCAACGGCTGAGGAGATATACAACCAGCTGGTGGGGGATTTCCCCATGCTGAGCCTGGCTACTGTCTATAAAACTCTGGATGTGCTCAAAGATCTGGGGCTGGTGATGGAGATAAAGGTGGAAGGTGCAGGGTATTACGACTCTGGCCTTATCCCGCATCCGCATTTAATTTGCGTGAAGTGCCATCGCATTGAAGACCTGCCCCCCGAGACGATGTGTTTGCCTCCGGAAGAGATCCTCTTGACCAGAGGGTTTAAGCCCATCCGGGTCCAGTTAGAAATTTATGGATTGTGCTCCCGGTGCCAGGAGCAGGCTTAGGAGGCAATTCGGATCCTATGCCAGGAGGGTGTTCAAATGATAGGCGAGACCATTAAATCAGCAGACTGGAAAGCCGAGAAACATGTCCCGGTCATTGAAGCTCCTGATAAGGTGGAGGCCGGCAAGCCTTTTGAGGTAAGGGTTACCGTGGGCAAAGAAATCCCCCATCCCAACACCCTGGAGCATCACATCAAGTGGATTGACCTTTACTTCCAGCCTCAGGGCGACCAGTTCGCTTATCAGGTAGGGCATGTGGAGTTCAGCGCCCACGGTGAGGCCGAAACCGTCACTGCTCCCGTGGCCGTGTTCTCCTTGCGATTGGGCAAGCCTGGCAAGCTCATCGCCCTTTCCCTGTGCAACATCCACGGACTGTGGGAGAGCTCTTCTGAGGTCATGGTGGTCTAAAGATGCGAACGGAGGGGCGCAGGCGGCACAGGCGACGGCATCTCCTGGCGCCCCTTCACAAAAACTTTTTGTAAGGAGGGATTGCCATGTGTGAAGAGAAGGTTGCTGTGGCCCGCGTCGGTAAGGAAGCCCCGGACTTTGAGGCCCCTGCTCTGATTGGGGGTGAAATCAAGAAAGTGAAGCTTTCCGATTACCGGGGCAAATGGGTGGTGCTGTGCTTCTACCCCTCTGACTATACCTTTGTCTGACCCACCGAACTGACGGCGGTCGCCGTCAGGTACAAGGAACTGCAGGAACTCGGGGTAGAAGTCCTGGCTATCAGCACCAACAACATTTTCGTCCACAAAGCCTGGCAGGATGGGGAACTCTCCAAGATGGTGGAAGGGGGAATTCCCTACCCGATGCTTTCGGATCCCGGCGGCAGGATCGGGAAGATGTATGGCGTCTATGACGAAGAAGCAGGCATTGACATCCGTGGGCGCTTCCTCATTGACCCTGATGGGGTGATCCAGGCCGCCGAAATCCTTTCCCCGCCTGTGGGCCGCAATCCCGATGAACTCATCCGCCAGATCAAAGCGTTCCAGCACGTCAGGAAGACCGGAGAGGCCACCCCTTCAGGCTGGACTCCCGGCAAGAAGACCCTCAAGCCCGGGCCCGATCTGGTGGGCAGGGTCTGGGAAGTGTGGAAGCCGGAGTAGCCCCTGCCACTACAGCCGAGAACCCGGCGGGCAAATCCCGCCGGGTTTTTTTACACCCGCAGGACGAAGTTGCTCCTCAGTCCCTCCGTGCAAGCCTTGAGGCGTGATGCGGGTGCTTTGCTATCCCCTGATGGGTTCTCAGCGGGGCGACCGCGGTCATTGCCGATTTGCAGGGTCACGTTAAGAGTTGCGCAGTTGACAGGCGACCTTTACTGTTTATCATATAGCTATCCGATGGTGTTTCCGAGGAGTCCACTTTAAGCCGGAGGGGGCAAAATGAAGGAGGGAAGTGTGGACCGCCTGGCTTTCACCATTGTGCACAGTTCTTACGTGCATGGGCTTCTCAAAGCCCTTTACAGGGAAGGGTTCCAGGCCACAGTCGTGGAGGTCAAAGGAGGGTTCCTGGAGGAGCCCATGGTGACTTTGCTGGTGGGGATGAACCATCGGAAGCTCCCCCTCTTCCTTGAACTCCTCAAGGCCCACTGCCCTGCCCGGTTCCGTTACGTTCCGGCAGGAGTTATCGCCACCTGGCCCCCTTCTTTCCCCCGAATGGTGGAAGCCAGCGCGGGAGGAGCAACAGTCCTGGTGGTCCCGGTGGAGAAGTTCTACCAGCTCTAGGAGGGGATCGTGAAAAAGTTAGTCCTTGCCATCGTAAAGGACAGCGATGCGCCTGCAGTTATGGAAGCCCTTATTGGCAGAAACTTCAGGGTAACCAGGATAGCCAGCACCGGAGGGTTCCTGCGGCGAGGGAACGTTACGCTTCTCATCGGCACAGAGGAGGAGCGGGTGGAAGAACTGGTCAGAGCCATTTCTGGGGCCTGCGCCGAGCCCCCGCCTGGTCAGCACAGAGCCATAGTTTTTGTGATACCCATGGATCAATTCATCCGGGTGGGGTAAAGCAGTGCTCAGACGCCTTATAATCATCATAGAGGACGACTGGGGGCCCCGGGCAGGAACCCTGCTGCGCCGCTCCCTCCGGTGGTTCATAGCCGACGGGGTGTTCGGCGGCTCAAGCGATGCCATAGTGAATGCTTTCCTGTCCCTTTACCTCCTGGCTCTGGGCGCCACAAGGGCCCAGATAGGGCTCCTGGCTTCCTTCTCCAACTTCACCATGCCCCTGGTGATGTTCCCTGGAGCTGCTCTGGCCGAAAGGGCCACCGAATACAAGAAGTTCGTCCTGAGGGCGCTCATTCTGAGCAAATCCACCCTCTTTTTCCTGGCCCTCCTGCCCTTCTTCCTCATAGGAAGGGCTGTGGTCCCGGTCGGAATAGGGCTGGCCGTCCTGCGGGTCCTTGCGGCCCATTTCGCCAACCCCGCCTGGACCGCTTTCGTGGGGAAGCTTGTGCCTCTGGAGTGGCGGGGAAGATACTTTGCCTCCCGCAACATCCTGATAGGCCTGGCCAGCATTGCAGTGACTCTGGTCGCCGGCGCTCTGGTGGACCTCTTCGGAAAGCCCGGCGGCTATCAGGTGGCTTTCGGCTTGGCCGGCATCCTGGGATTGCTTTCGGCCTATTCCTTCTCCAGGATTGAAGAGCCACAGGTCGCCCGGAAGAACGTTCACGGGATTTCGGTGGCAGCGGCGCTTAAGGACGCCGGGAGGATAGCAGGATTTCTGCCTTTCTGCATCCTTTCGGGCCTCTGGAACTTCTCAGTTCAGGTTGCGGGACCCTTTTTCCCGGTTTACATGGTGGAGGGGCTCAGGGCCGGAGGCACCCTGGTAGGACTCACCTCTTCACTGGCAACTCTGGCCTCAATTCCGGGGCAGAGGATCTTCGGCCGCCAGGCCGATGAGCGGGGAGCCCTGTGGGTTCAGAGACTCACTTCGTTCCTCATCCCTTTCGTCCCCTGGCTCTGGGCCATAGCTCCGGGGGTTTGGTTCATAATGCCCGTTGAGCTCTTCAGCGGCTTCGTCTGGGCGGGTTTCAACCTCGCCGCCTTCAACCTCCTGCTGGAGTTCACCCCTCAGGAGGGCAGGCCAATATATGTGGCCCTCTACCAGGTGATCGTGGGGGTTGGGATGAGCATAGGGCCGATGGTGGGAGGAGTTCTGGTGGATGCTCTGGGCTACAGGGGCTTGTTCGTGCTTTCGGGGGTGTTGCGAGCCATCACCGCAATCCTTTTCGTCCTCTTCCTCCGCAGGGGTAGCACCAGAGGCCAGCGAGGAGGGGAAAAGGGTTAATTGGAGCTTTTCAGCGCTCTCCTGCATCCGGGCGGGGGGAAAAGGAGGCAGAGGATATCCCCTGCTCATTCTTTTTCACCACTCTCGTTAGCTTTAGGTTCGCCAGGGTTAAGGGGCCCACTCGTGGGCGGGTTGAAAAATGGGGGTGGAGGGGGCAAAGCCCCCTTGCATCCCCCCAATTTTTTCCCACCCTCGTTTGCTGAGGGTTCGCCATGGTTAAAGGGCCCCCTCGCGGGCAGGTTGCGGGAGTTGCCTTCTCGCCCCTTTAATTGGCTTCTTTGGGGGGACACCCCCCACACCCCCCGGGATGGGGCTCCGCCCCCTCCACCCCCGTGATTTGTTTTTTCCGGGGGCGCATCCCCCACCCCCTGGCATGGTGGCTTCGTCCACTTGCACCTCCGATTTTTCCCCACCCTCGCTTGCTGGAGGTTCGCCGAAGTTAAGGGTCCCACTCGCGGGCGGGTTGCGGGAGTTGCCTTCTCGCCCCTTTAATTGGTTTCTTTGGGGGACACCCCCAACCTCCGGGAGGGGGCGAAGCCCCTTCCACCCCCGTAAAAGAGGAAAGAGGGAGTGCAGGGGGATGGAATCCCCCTGGCGGGGGGAAGTAGGGGGTGTCCCCCCACGAAAACAAAAAGGGGGGCGAGCTGGCACCTCCTGAAACCCGCCCACGAGGGGGCCCCTGAAGCCAGGCTGAGCCGCAGGAAACGGGGGTGGGGATTTGTTTTTCTGGGGGCACATCCCCCAACCCCCGCAGGGGGGCGAAGCCCCCATGCACCCCCGATTTTTCCCACTCTTGGGCGGGTTGAAAATTGGGGGTGGAGGAGGCAAAGTCCCCCTGCATCCCCCCAATTTTCAGGAGGACATCCCCACGCCACTGGAGGGGGGCAAAGCCCCTTACAGCCCTGCTATTGAGAAGCGCGGGTTTGCAAAGTGGTGGCCTTTGTGATATAGTTATCCAGACTTTGACCAGACCTGGAAAGGAGGAAGGGAAAAGGGATGAGGGAATACGAGCTTGCCTGCATTCTGAGCCCGGAACTGGAGCAGAGCAAAATTGATTCCACCCTGGATGAACTCAAGCGGGTGGTGAAAGGCCTTGGAGGGGAGGTCACAGGAGTGAACGCCTGGGGCCTGAGGCGTTTCGCCTATCCAATCCGGAAGAAGAAAGAAGGTTACTACGTCTTCCTGAACCTTCAGCTCCCCCCTGAGGCTGTGAAGAACCTGGACCATGCTTTGAAATTCAACGAAAATGTGCTTCGCCACCTCATAATAAAAACCTCGGAAGAATAGGGGGCAGTGAGATGGCAAGGGGGCTTAACAAGATAATCCTCATCGGGAGCCTCGGAAGGGACCCGGAACTGCGCTATACCCCGAGCGGGAAACCCATGGCTTCCTTCAGCCTCGCCACAAGCCGTTCCTGGGTCACCTCTGATGGGGAGAAGAAAGACGCCACCGAGTGGTTCAATGTGATCGCCTGGGGCAACCTGGCGGAAATCTGCAGCCGCCGCCTCAGAAAAGGCTCAAGGGTTTACATAGAAGGCCACCTCCAGACAAGAGCCTGGGACGATCCCGAAGGCCACAGGCATTACCGCACAGAGGTGGTGGCCAGCGAGATGATAATCCTTGATGACGAAGAAACGCCAGAGGAAGAGGACGAAATCCCATTCTAAAGGAGGGAGAAATTGGCAACAGAGCTCAGGGGACAGGAAGCCCAGCCCAGAAGGTTCGTTCCGAAGAAGAAAGTTTGTTTTTTCTGCGTGGAGAACATTGACGAGATAGACTACAAGCAGCCAGAACTGCTCCGCCGCTTCCTGAGCGAGTGGGGGAGGATCCAGCCCCGCCGGAAAACGGGGACCTGCGCTAAACATCAGCGGAAACTGAGCCTGGCAATAAAGCGGGCCCGCTTCCTCGGCCTCCTGCCCTTCACTTCCGAACACATCCGCAAATACGGCATGTAGAGGGGATTGAATGGCCAGGCGCAGGCCGCAACCGCCAAAGCCCGAGACCAAGAAGGCCAGGGCTATCCGGAAGAGGGAAGAACGCCAGACCCTCTACGTATACATAGGCCTCGGGGCAGTGGCTTTCGTCGTTCTCCTCCTGCTGGCCCTGGGCCTCTATCAGGAATTTTACGTCAAGCCCGCTTCCCCTGTGGCCATCGTGGGCTCCACCCCTATAAGGACCGATGCATACCAGAGGAGGGTGCGGCTGGAGCGTTTCAACCTCAAGCGCAACATTGAAGCGCTGGAAAGCCAGAAAGCCCTGCTCAACCCGCAGAAAGAAGAAGACAAATTCTACATCCAGCTCATAGATTCCCAGATCCAGTCCCTCCAGTCCCGCCTGGAAAACATCGGTCTGGTGGTGCTGGAGCAAATGATAGAGGAAGAGCTCATAAGGCAGAAAGCGGCCGAGGAAGGGGTCACAGTGACCCCGGAGGAAGTTCAGCTCTACATTGAGCGCCTCTTCGGCTATGACCGCAATCCCCCCACCCCTACACCGACCCCCATAACTTCCACACAAACCCTCACCGAAACGCCTGCTCCAGCTCCGACGCCCATGAGCGAGGAGGATTTCCGCAGGATGTATCAGTCTTTCCTCTCGGTCCTGAGCAGGGAGGCTGGGATTTCAGAGCAGGAATACCGTGAGATGGTGGCCGTCAACCTCCTCCGGGAGAAACTCCGTCAGGTCCTGGGGGAGAAAGTGCCCACCACCGCCGAGCAGGTCCACGCCCGCCACATCCTGCTGGATTCGGAGGAAGAAGCAAAGAAAGTGCTGGAAGAGCTCCGGCAGGGGGCCGATTTCGCCGAACTGGCGCGGAAATACTCAAAGGATGAAGCGACGAAGGAGAACGGGGGAGACCTCGGCTGGTTCCCCAGGGGGGAGTGGGAGCCAGCTTTTGACGCCGTGGCCTTTTCCCTCAAAGTGGGGGAAATAAGCGATATCGTGCGCACCTCCAGAGGCTACCACATAATCAAAGTTGAGGGGCACGAAATGAACCGCGAGCTTGACCCTGATTATCTGGCGAGCAAAAGAGCCGCGGCTCTGGATGAGTGGCTCCAGCAGGCCCGATACTCCGATAAAGTCCGGAGACTCTGGAAGCCCGAGATGGTCCCTCCAGAGAAAACCCCTTAAGCTTTCACAGTTCGCCCAAGAAGTCCTCGCACGCCGACCATCAGGCTCGGAGAACCATCCTGCTGCAGGATTGGGGCACATCCCCCAGGCCCTCTGGACCCCCTTCTGGGGGACACCCCTCGCAGCCCCCGGGATGTGGCAAGCCCCCTCTACCCCCTGGAAAAGGGGGTGCAGGTGGACAGGGTCCCCCTGACGGGGGGAAGTGGGGGGTGTCCCCCCCCACGAAAACAAAAGGGGGCGAGTTGGCATCTCTTTAAACCCGCCCGCGAGTGGGACCCTGAGGCCAGACTGAGCCGTAGCAAACGGGGGTGGGGAAAGAGGGGGTGCAGGGAGACGGAGTCCCTCTGCCGGGGACAAAGCCCTTTCCCTCCTTCTCTACCTGGATGCGCGCTCGCGGTAAGCCTTTATGTAACGTGCGGCGAAGGGGTCGCGGCCGAGGAGGAGCTCCGTCGCCAGGACGATGGGGCGAACTCTGGCCACATCCACGATGGGGCAATTGACCCCGAAGGCGATGGCCATGGCCAGGAAAGCCCCGTTTATCACCTCCCGCTCAGGGAGGCCGAAGGAAACATTGCTTGCCCCAACCGTTATGTTGCACCCGAGCTTTTCCCTCACCAGTTTTATCGTCTGCAATGTCACCAGGGCGGCTCTGCTGTCGGAGCCCACGGCCAGAGCGAGGGGGTCGGCGATTACGTCGTGCGGGGGGATCTCTTCGCCAGCAGCCCTTTCAAAGATCCTCTCAAGGACCGCAAGGCGCCCCTCAGGGGTTGAGGGTATTCCCCTTTCATCCATGGCCAGGGCGATGACCGCCGTCCCGTATTCCCTGACCAAGGGGAGGACCTGGCGGAGGGAGCGCTCCTCGCCGTTAACTGAGTTGAGGATGGGCCTGGCTTCCGGGGCGATCTTGCGGAGCCTTTCCAGGGCCGAGGACAGGGCCTGAGGGCTGGAGGAATCTATGCACAGGGGAACATCCACCACCTCCAGCACGGCTTCAACAGCCCGGGGCAAAAGCTGCGCCTCATCCACCCCCGCTGCCCCCACGTTTACGTCCAGGATATCGGCCCCGGCCCTGACTTGCTCAAGGGCTTCCCGCTGCACAGGGCTGAGATCCCCGGCCTTCAGGGCGGCGGCCAGCCTCTTCTTCCCCGTGGGATTGATCCTCTCCCCGATGAGGACCACAGGGCGGTCAGGTGAGATCACCACCGATCTGGCGATGCTCAGCAGCCTTGTCTCCATAGCTCAGTTTATCCCCAGCAGTGCTTTGGCCTTCTCCACAGCGAGGGAAGCGTTGGGGGCGTATCCGTCGGCCCCTATCTCATCGGCGTATTCCTGGGTCACGGGGGCCCCTCCCACCATGATCTTCACCCTATCCCGGAGGCCGGCCTCCCTTAGGGCCTCTATAACCCTCTTCATCTCCACCATGGTGGTGGTGAGGAGGGCCGACATCCCCACGATCTGGGGGTTATGCTCCCTCACCGCCTCCACGAACCTCTCCGGCGGGGTGTCAACCCCCAGGTCCACCACCCTGAACCCTGCCCCCTCCAGCATCATGGCCACCATGTTCTTCCCGATATCGTGCAGGTCGCCCCTGACGGTGCCGATGACGAAGGTTCCGAGGCCCGAGGCGCCCGTTTCCGCCAGAAGGGGCCGCAGGATCTCCATGCCTGCTTTCATAGCGTAAGCGGCCACCAGCACCTCGGGCACGAAGAGGATGCCATCGCGGAAATCCTTCCCAACTTTTTCCATCCCGGCGATCAGGCCTTTCTGGAGGATTTCCTCGGGCGGGATGCCCTCATCCAGGGCTCTGCGGGTGAGCTCGGTCACCTTCTCAACCTCGCCATTGTAAAGGGCCTCGGCCATTTCCCTCAGAATGCCTTCCATGTTCATTCCTCCTTCAGGGTTTTGGCCTCTTCCCAGAGGGCGTCCATCTCCCCCAGGTCCATTTCCTCAAGCCTCTTCCCCCTCTTCCTGGCCTCTTTCTCAATGTGCCTGAAGCGGGCGGAGAACCGGGCATTGGCCAGGCGCAGGGCGCTTTCGGCATCAACCCCGAGCCAGCGGGCGAGGTTGACCATGGTGAAGAGCACATCCCCGACCTCTTTTTCCCGCTCCTCCGGGGTGCGAGCAGCCCTGAGCTCGGCGAGCTCCTCCTCCAGCTTGCGCCAGACCCCCTCCGCATCCTCCCAATCAAACCCCACCTGGGCGGCTTTCCGCTGGTAAGCCTGGGCCTGAGCCAGGGCACATAAAGCACCGGGAACCCCCTCCAGCAGGGAGCTCTCCTCTTCCTTCTCCTCCCGCTTTATCCTCTCCCACCTCTGCAGCACCTCCTCCGCATCCTTAACCTTCACCTGGCCGAAAACGTGGGGGTGACGGCGCTTGAGCTTGCGGATCAGGCCGGCCACGATTTCAGCGGGGCGGAATTCCCCCTCCTCAAGGGCGATCTGGGCATGGAGCATTACCTGAAGCAAAAGGTCGCCGAGCTCCTCCCGAAGCCTCAGAGGGTCTTCCCCGTCCAAGGCCTCCAGAACCTCGTATGTTTCCTCAAGAAGGTAAGGCCTGATGCTCCTGTGAGTCTGCTGGCGATCCCAGGGGCACCCTTCGGGGGAGCGGAGATGAGCAACCACTTCCTGGAGGGTGATGAAGGAGCTTTCCTCTGGGAGGGGCGGGATGTAGAGGGAGGTCAGGTGGTCAATGTCCTCCTGGCGGTCCAGTTCGTAGAGGGGCAGGGTTCTGATAACGGGCTCCTCTGTCCCCGCCCCCCTGACCAGGGTTACCGGATGCTCCTCAGGGTAGAGGTCCAGGAGGACGGCTTTAACCTGCGAGGCCAGGAAACGATCGTAAAGCTGGCCCACGATGGCCGGCCGGTCGGGGTCAATTCTGGGGTAGTGATGGGAGGCGAGGTCCGAAGCGTCCACGATCTGAAGCCCGTCAAGGGGGTCAAGCCTGAGGGCAGTGAAGAGGGAGTCCAGGAAGCTCACCCCGTCCCTGATCCTCACCTCCAGGCCCTTTTCGGAGGCCATCTTCAGGATCAGGCGCGTGGTGGTTTCACCCACGAGGGGGTGTCCCGGCACGGCATAGACCACCCCTTCCGGCCTTTCCCCAAGCCTCACGATCTCCTCAGCTATGGCCCTGTAAACCTCGTCAAAGGTCTCCTTCTCCTCGTAGAGGTAATCAAAGGAGTGGACCCTGACGCCTTCGGGGAGGGAGGCCGCTGCAGGGTGCCTGATGGTTCTGAGGTAAACCTCCCCGGCGCTCCGGATTATCTCCCACACCTCCCTGGTGATGAGGCTGGGGTCGCCTGGCCCAAGCCCAACGATCGTGATAGCCATCCTACCTCCTTTCGGCCCAGTAAGCCCTCTGCGCCCACATGCTTGACGGCGCTGTCTCCAGGATGCGGGTGAAGAGTTCCCGCGCTCTGTCCTTTTCCCCTGAGATGGAGTAGACAAGCCCCAGGTAATACAGGGCCCGGAGGGAATTGGGGGAAAGCTCCAGCGCCCTCTTGAGGCAGGATTCGGCCAGCTCTACCCGCCCGGCGTAGTAGTGGGCGATCCCCGCCAGCTCCCACCCTCCAGGCTCATCGGGGTATAGCTCCAGGACTTTCCGCACATTCTCCAGAGCCTCCTCGTCGGACCTCATCAGGACGGCGATCTGGAGTTCGGCCAGGGAGAGGCGGAAGGCGAGGTCCTCCGGAGCCAGTTCAACGGCGCGCCTGAGCCTTTCCTCGGCCTCCCTGTAGTTTCCCCTGCGGATTTCCACCTCGGCCAGGGCGGTGTGAAAGTATGGGTTTGAGGGTTCAAGGGATAAGGCGTAGAGGAGCTCGCGCCTGGCCCCCTCCAGATCGCCCCGGGATAGAAGGTGCAATCCCAGGAAGTAATGCCCCGGCGGGTAAGTATAATCCAGTTGCAGGGATTTGACAAAAGCCCGGGAGGGGTCCTGGCCGAGTCCGGAGAGGGCATGGCCCAGGAATGCCCAGCCCTCGGGGGAGTCGGGGTAGATAGTCAGGGCTTCCTCCAGAACGGCCTTCGCTGCCCCGTATTCCCCCAGAGCGATGTAGAATTTGCCCAGCTCTTTTAGGCGGAAGAACTCATCAGGGAAGGAGAGGACAGCTGCCAGGCCTTCAATTCCGGGGCAGTTTTCCGAGAGGCGCGCCGCCTCAGCTGGCCTGGAGGGGGCGATGGAAAGGGCCAGGAGGCATCGCTCGCCGGCTTTTTCAAAGTGGCGGGATGCTTCCTCAAGCTTTCCCATCCTGAAGAAAGCCACCCCCATCCTGCGGTGCAGGGCCGGGTTGTGCGGGCTCATTTCCAGGGCTCTGCGCCAGTGCGCCGCCGCCTCCTCCACCCTTCCCTGGGCGAAGAGGGCATCTCCGAGCCCGGCAAGAGCCCTGGATCCTCCCCCCATCTCCGCGGCAGAGGAGAAGGCTTTCTGGGCATAATCCTGGAGGCCGAGGCGCAGGTATATTTCCCCCTCCAGCATGAGGGGGAGGGGGTTAACCGGATCCAGTTCCCTTGCCCTTTCCAGCGCTTCAAGAGCTTCGGAAGGCTTTCCGGGGCAGGAGACCAGCCGGATGAAAGCCTGCTCCCGGTAACCCGAAGCCAGGATCAGGAGGAAGAGGGCAAGGGGGATAACCCTTAAGGAAAACCCGGCCTTCCGTCCCATGGCTCAACCCGTAAGACAGATTTTCCCTTAAGCGAGAGCCCCTGCGTATCCTGGCTCCTTGAGCAACAGGGGGTGCAAGGGGCCCCAGTCCCCCTGCCAGGGGGCTTTGCCCCCGGACCCCCTTTTGGGGACACCTCCCACAGCCCCCGTTGGGAATTTACTGCACAGGTTTGCAAATTCTCCGGAACATGTTATATATGTAAAAGCCCTTTGGCAAAAGGATTTTTGCGATGACATGGCGTTTTTTGAACCTTTTAGTGATAGCGAGCATGCTTTTCTCCCACTTAGCCAACCCCATCGGGCACCCTTTCCAGAGCCCTCTACCCACGCCCACTCCAGTTCTCTCCCCCACCTTTTCAAGCCCCCTGCCTGCCCCTCAGGAGCAGGTCCCATCCGGCCCTGAGGTGCCTCCTCCCCAACCTTTGCCTCCACCCGAGACCGTTCCCGTCCAGCCCGGGCAGACCATTGCCCTGGCTCAGGGCCGCGTTACCTTGACCATACCTGAAAAGTCCCCTCTCCGCAAGGTCACCCTCAGAGTGACTCAACTCAGGCCACTGGCCGGGCATGAAGCAGGCCTGGCTTTCGCCTTTGACCTGACCGCCTCTGACGCGGGAGGTAAAACCCTCAGCCTTCTTCCCGCCCCCATAACGGTCAAACTCAACCTGAATGGCCTGGTAAACTGGGCCTCCCGCCCTGACTGGCTCCGCCCCTGGGTTGGATTCTGGGATGAAAAGGGCCAGAACTGGCAGACCATAGAACCCATCTTCGTGGACGAGCAAGCCGGAGTAATAGCCTTCACCACCGATCACCTCTCCACCTTCGGGGCCGGCACCCAGGGAGTTACAGTGAGTGGATGGATCCTCAACTTCAACGACACCAGGACAGACCTCTTTTCCGGCGCCTTAATCTGGGAGTATCCTTTTGACCTGCCCCCAGGACCCGGGGGGATCAGGCCGGACCTGCGCCTCTCCTACAATAGCCGCAGGCTGGATGGGATCCTCCCCTGGGCCCAGTCCGATGGCGTGGGCTGGGGCTGGAGCCTGGACATAGCCGACATCCTCTGGCGCAATGTCCACCGCTGCAAGGGGAGCGGAGAATCCGATTATTACCTCTGCTGGGATAATGTCCCGCTGCTGGTGCTGAACGGGGAAGCCCTGAAACTTATCCCGGAGACCTCCCTCCCGAACGACATCCAGTATAACGGACCAGGATCCACAACCTACAGCTTTCACACCGAAGACGAGAGGTTCTGGCGCATCCTCTGGAAACCGGGGTCTGAGAACGGCTACTGGGAAGTAACCCTCAAAGACGGCACGCGCTACCTTCTTGGAACCACCCCCGATAGCCGGCAGGTGTTGAGGGGCACCGCCCATGCCACCGTCCGCTGGCGGGGGAAAGGGATAATCTACCCCACGGGCCTCACCGTCACCTTCACCTACACTGAACAGACCCTGGCCCAGCAGTGCGAGCTCTTCAAGGCGGCAAACTTGATTAAAAGCACCGACACCTGCCACGGAGACCATTCAGACTCCGAAAGGCCAAGTTCCCTCACCCAGATTGAATCCCCGGGAACGAGGGTGAAGGTCCTCTGGGCCCGCCGCTGGAACGGCAACGGGCCCAACGACGGCTTCGGCCCCGAAGCCTACCGCGGGGATTTCGCCTCCGCCGGGATGGCCGCCATCTTCTGGCAGACCGACGCCGTCCAGAAAGTCGTGGTGGAGCGCCGGCGAGGGGATGGGACCTGGCAGCCTGTGCGGGAGGTCCGCTTCACCTACGGGACTTACACCCCGATGGATGAGGGGAACAAACGACTGCGGACCCTCACCGCCCTGCAGGAATGGGCCCCGGAGGGAAGCGCCTGGAAAGCCCTGCCCCCCTTCACCTTTGAATACACTGGATATCCCAATAAGGACTGGTGCAACACCTACTTAATCAAGACCTGCTCCGAGTGGGACCAGGCCCAGTTCTACTACCCCCGCCTGACCCGCATCAATAACGGATATGGAGGGGTGATTGAGATCAATTACGCCACCCCCGATGGGGGCTACTGGCAGGCGAAGAACTACCGGGTGGCCCAGCGGAAGGTCACCGACGGGCTGGGAGGAGGATGGAGAGAAGTTTACGCTTATTCCGACAATCCTGATGGACGATGTTACCTCTCCAGTGCGGATGCGGAAAGGTGCAAGTGGTATGATGAATTCCCGGACATAGGGGGAGGGGTCAGGGCCACCGGCGGCCTCTTCCTGGGCTACTGGGAGGTCACCGTGACCTTCCAGGACCTCGCCGGCGCCGCCCAGAGGGTGGAATGGACCCGCTTTGCCCTCCCCGGGGGGCCCACCAACGACCCCTGGCCCGCCCGGGGCCGCCCACGGGAGCGCCAGGTCCGGGATCCCGGCGGAGCTGTCCTCCAGGCCATCGCCTACACATATGGCTTTTCCCCCACCGTAGACACCGCAGGCAAGGCGAACTTCGTCTTCCTCCAGCGCCAGGATATAACCACTGACGGCCGCACGGCCCGAACGGAATACCGCTACGACGCCTACGGGAACGTCACCGCCGTCTTCGAGCACGGCTTCCTTGACGTCTCGGGGGACGAGCGCTCCACCCACCGGGGCTATGCTTCCAACCCCACCGCCTGGATCGTGGACAAAGTCGCCTGGGAGAACGTTTACGACGGCATCACCGAAAACACCGGGGGAGAAGCGCTGCGCACCCAGACCCGCTTCTACTACGACGGGGCTTCTTCCTTCACCACCCCACCGGTGAAGGGATTGCTGACCCGGGTGGACCGGGGCAAAGAAGGCTGGGGCTGGGGCACCGAGCAGGCCGCCTACGACGCCTACGGCAACCCCACCGTCATCACCGACGCCCGGGGCTTCGCCACAACCTTCTCCTACGACCCCACGGGAGTCTACCGGCTCTCCGAGCGCAACGCATTGGGGCATATCACCCGCTATGAATACTACGGCATCAACGAGAGCGCCCCCGGTAAGGGCCGGGGGCCGGTGGGAGCCCTGAAGCGGGTTGTGGACCCCAACGGAGCGGCCACCGCCTACACCTACGACCCCTTCGGCCGGCTGCGGACGGTGGTGCGCCCCGGAGACTCCTGGGACTACCCCACTGAAGAATGGCTGTATTACGATGGAGTGGACCACTCCTTCACCGACCGCTGGCCCCTGATGGTCGTGCGCCTGGTACGGGGGACGCCGGGGGCAGCCTGGTGCTCGGGTGGACTGGCAACCTGGGAACGGCTCTACTACGACGGCC
>DAOUBN010000054.1:0-5286 GCA_034432815.1 Anaerolineae bacterium
TTCACCCCCTCCACCCCCGATTTTCTCCCCTGGCATGGGGGCTATGCCTTCCTGCAGCCCCCTTTAAGGCATCATGGGAACCTGAGTGAGGAGCTTGCCCCTTATCCGGTCAAAGATCTCATCCAAGCTCCGCCCTGTTATGGTCAGGCCATGGTTTTTGAGCCCCACCACGGCCCTTGAAGGGTCCTCAGCCCGCTTTAGAGCGTTTACCACTTCCTGGGCAAGCTCCCTCGTCCCGCATGGGTAATTCTGCCGGGTGGGAACCACCCCTTCCATCCAGGCATGGGCATGGACTATAGCCCCCACTTCGGGGAAAGTGGAGTAAATGAGGTAATGCTCAATGGCGTCCACCGAGGCCCTGACCGTAGGATCGTAATCGGGCGGGACGCTCACCAGGATAGTGTTCCTCTCCGGATTGAACCCTTTTATCAGGACTATGTCCTTCCCGATCTTGGAGAGCTTGGCCTTGTTGACCCCCCTGGCCGTCATCCAGAAGGTGGTCTCCCCGAGCTCCGGGATGTTCTCGCGGGCGCTGAGGTTCCCGTAGCTCAGGCCCGTTATCCCGTAGAGGAGGTAAACATGCCGCAGGTCCCGCTCCGATAGGAGTTCGTGGATGGGGAAAGGAGCAGGAAGAATGCCCATCCTGTCCATCTCCCGGCCATAATGGACCAGCTTTTCCGTTATCGGGGTGCCGTTCCAGTAGGCCGGCGGGAGGTCAGGGGTGATTTCGTTCTCTATGACCAGGACGGAGCAGGCCAGAGGCATCAGGTGCCGGTAAACCTCCTCGGGGTCCCACGGAACCCTGTAAAAACCCGCCTCCAGGGTTGTGAAGTAAATGTCAACGCTTTCGCCCCTCACGTGGGCGTAGAGGACCAGGTTTGAGAGGCTTCTGACCAGCACCGTGTAAGCGGCCCGGTGGGCGTTCTCCGGAAGTTCTTCCACCACGGCGAGGCTTGCGACAAACACCCCTTTTGATTTGCGGCGATAAGGCCGCGGCTCGTCCGCATCGGTCAGGTTGAGGATGAGGCCGACTTCAGGGTCGTCCTCGCTGGAAAGGGTGTGCCCCTTTGATTGCAACAGAGCCACGATCTTTTCCGCCAGCGCATCCCTGACCGGTTGCTTATCTCTGGCTACTACTGCAAACTTCATTTTCCCTCCTCCTGTAGAAACTAACCTGCCCCCTGAGCGAGGGAGGGTGTTGCTTTTACCATAAGAAAAACACTTGAGAGGCCTCCGGAGTTTCTGGTATAATTTGGCCAAATTCGGGCGGAGGTGCCGGGATGCGGAGGTTCAATGCAAGGGTTCTGGAGTATTCAACCCCCGAAAGCCTCAGGAAGGAGCTGGAGAAAATCGGAGTTGACCAGGAAGGTGTGCAGGTGATGCTCCCCAAAGGCTTCTTCCGGGCGGTCAAGCTTGAAGGGGTCAACCACGATGTGGCCCATGTCCTCAAGCAGGAGATGCTCAGGCTGGGGGGAGAGGGTGCCATATCGGCTGCAGTGTATTTCGGCGCTGCAGTCCCCACTGATGTTATCCTGATGGGGACGGTGGCGCAGCTTGAGGCCCTGGCCTCTTCCCTGCGCAGCTTTCCCGACGAGACCTTCAGGGCCATTGCCGGGGAGCTGGAGCAGGCCCTGAGGAATTACGGGGGCGAAAGCCTCAAGCCGATCCAGATAGGCAACAGGACTTTCGTCTGGGGCGAGCGGACTTACATCATGGGGATAATCAACGTCACGCCGGACTCGTTTTCGGGGGATGGTCTGGCGGGGGATGTGGAGGCAGCTGTGGCTCAGGCCATCCGCTTCGTGGAGGAAGGAGCCGATATCCTTGACATAGGGGGTGAGTCAACCCGTCCCGGCTCCCAGCCAATTTCGGAAGAAGAGGAACTTAGCCGGGTGATGCCGGTCCTCAGGCGTCTGGTCAAAGAAGTGGATGTGCCCATCTCCATTGACACTTACAAGGCCAGGGTGGCGAGGGAAGCCCTGGAGGCCGGGGCGAGCATGGTGAACGATGTTTGGGGGCTGAGGATGGACCCCGAGATGGCCAGAGTCGTGGCCGAATACGGGGTCCCGGTGGTGATAATGCACAACCGCTCTCAGCCCAAAAATGCCGTTCAGGAGGAGCGCCTCGGAGGCCGATACATCGGGATTGAATACCGCGACCTCATGGCCGATATAATCCGGGAGCTGGAATACAGCCTGGAGCTCGCCCTTGAAGCAGGTGTAGAGTTTGAGAAGATCATCGTGGACCCGGGCATAGGCTTCGGGAAGACGGTGGAGCAGAACCTGGAGATCCTGCGCCGCCTCGGGGAACTTAAAGTGCTGGGGAGGCCCATACTCTTAGGGACCTCCAGGAAATCGGTGATCGGGTATGTGCTGAACCTTCCCCCCAACGAAAGGGTGGAGGGGACCGCCGCTACGGTGGCCCTCGGCATAGCTGCCGGGGCCGACATCGTGAGGGTGCACGATGTGAAGGAGATGGTCCGGGTGGCCAGGATGACCGATGCGATAGTGAGGGGGGCTTTCCGTGAGGCTTAGGGAAGCTCTCCTGGCTCTGGCGGTGGGGCTTCTGATCCTTTTCCTCCCCCTGAAGTGGGCGGTGGCCCTGCTGGGAGCTTCCAGTCTCGTCATCCTCAGCCTCCTGAATCCGGTTGCGGTCTTCCCCTTTCTGGCCCTCAGCATACCCTTCGGCTCGCTCCGGGAATTCCCCGTGGGTCCTGCCAGGGTCGGCTTAACCGAAGCGATGGTGGCGCTGGCGGCAGCGGCGTGGCTGGCGAGGAAGTTAGCCCTGCGGGAAAGCTGGCGCGGCCCGGGACCCCTGTTTTTCCCTTTCCTCGTCCTTTACGGCGTGATGGCGGCATCGGTCCTGCAGGCTGTTTCCCTCGAGCACTCCCTCAAGGAGCTCCTCAAATGGGGCGAAGTTCTGCTCATCTACCTGATCCTGAGCACTTCCTTTGAAGCGAGGGGGATCCCGTTTGTGGTGGGAGGGTTGCTCCTGGCGGGCCTGCTGGAAGGCCTCCTGGGGGCTTACCAGTTTTTAACTCGGTCGGGCCCTGAGCATTTCACGGTGATGGGCAGGTTCGTTCGGGCTTATGGCCATTTCATGCAGCCGAACCCCTTCGGCGGATACATGGGGCTTGTCATGCCTCTGGCCCTTGCTCTGGGCTCAGGCCTTCTCATTGACGGAAAAATCCCCCGGCGGTGGCGCCTGGGCCTGGGCTCAGCCTGCCTTGCTGCAGGAGGAGTGACGGGCGCAGCCCTGGTGATGAGCTGGTCAAGGGGGGCCTGGCTCGGAGCGGCGGCAGCGCTGGCAACCCTGGCTGTTCTTGCGGACAGGAGGATCTCCCTCCCCCTGGCCTTTGTCCTCCTGCTCCTGGCTCTGCTGGCGAGGCCTCCCCTTGAGCCTCTGCTTGCCAGGTTTCAGGAGCTCTCCCTTGCGCCCCTTTCGGAGGACATAAGGACGGCTGAGGTTACTGATGAGAACTATGCCGTCATTGAGAGGCTTGCCCACTGGGATGCGGCCCTGAGGATGTGGAGAGACCATTTCTGGCTCGGGGTGGGGATCGGGAACTACGAGCCGGTTTACCCAGCCTATGCTCTGCCTCGCTGGCCCGAGCCTCTGGGCCATGCCCACAACTATTACCTGAACATTGCCGCCGAGACCGGCTTCGTCGGCCTGGTGGCTTACCTGGTCTTCTGGGGTTGGGCCTTTTTCCTGGCCCTCAGAGCTTACGGCATGGCTTCCGGCTGGGAGAAAGCGCTGCTCGCCGGGGCCATCGGGAGCTTTGTCCACCTCTCAGTCCACAACATCTTTGACAACCTTTACGTTCACGGGATGTATCTCCACGTGGCCATCCTCCTGGGCATTGTCTCCCTCAAACTGAGTAGAGGAGGTCCAGGTAGCGTTTGAGGAGTTCTTTCACCATGCCCCGGAAAGGCAGGGAAGAGGCCATGCCGTAGATCGGGGCCAGCTGGCCCTTCTCCCCAGGCCTGGCTTTCACCTCCTCAACGGCCTCTTTCAGGTCCTCAATGAACCGCTCGGCCACGCCAGGCACAGTGTGGCGGAGGGTGACGGCTATGTGCACCGCCGGAGGGTTCTGGAGGCCGTTCAGGCTCCAGCCCTTTTCCGCCATCACCTGGTGAAATCTTCAAAACCTGGGTCGGTGGCTTGGATGCGCTTTCCCCCTTCTACCGGTTCCGCAAGATCAGGGGGAGGTAAACCCTAAACCCAAGCTCCACAAAGCGCAAAATTACCAATCCCCCTGTCTTATCCGCTACATAAATGTAATCCCCTGAAACTGTCACGCCCATGGCTTCCCATGTCGTTTGGTAATGCCCTACCTCCCGGGGCGAAGTGGGGTTAGATACATCCACTACTCGAAGTCCCGCCTCTCCATCTGCTATGTAAGCGTATGTGCCTGATATTGCCACATCTTCAGCATGTCCAGGCGTGTCATAAGCGCCTACTTCTCGGGGCGCAGTGGGGTCAGATACATCAATTATCCTAAGTCCTGCACCAACATCCGCCACATAAGCATAGTTGCCCAAAACCGCTACGCCCCAGGCATTTCCTGGCGTATCATAAGCGCCCACTTCCCGGAGCGCAGTGGGGTCAGAGATATCAATCACCCGAAGCCCTGCCCCATAATCCGCCACGTAAGCATAGGTCCCAGAAACCACCACATCTTCAGCACACCCCGGCGTGTCGTAAGAGCCCGCCTCCTGTGGCGCGGTGGGATCGGAAACATCAATCACCCTAAGCCCCGCATACCTGTCCGCCACATAAGCATAGGTGCCAGAAACCACCACACCTTTAGCATATTCAGGCGTCTTGTAAGCGCCCACCTCCCGGGGCAAGGCAGGGTTGGAGACATCCACCACCCGAAGTCCTCCCCATCCATCTGCCACATAGGCATAAGCTCCCGAAACCGCCACATCTTCAGCATACTTCGGAGTGTCGTAGAACCCTACAACCTGGGGTGATGAAGGATTGTTAACATTCACCACTACAAGTCCTGCTAAAGCGCTTGCCACATAAGCATAGGCTCCTGATACCGCCACGTTATAGGCATACCCTGGAGTATAATAAAACCCTGCCTCTCGGGGCGATGTGGGGTTAGATATATCCACAACCCAAAGCCCGGCATATTCATCCGCCACATAAGCATAATTTCCCGAAACCGCCACGCCATAAGCCTGCCCTGGCGTATCAAAAGACCCGACTTTCCGGGGTTCAGAGGGGTTGCTCACATCCACTATAAGAAGCCCTGGCAGGCCGTTTGCCACATAA
>DAOUBN010000055.1:0-8415 GCA_034432815.1 Anaerolineae bacterium
CCGAGGGGAACCGGACGGTGCGGGCGATGGCGGGGGGCCGCACCGTGGCCGTGGACGAGGGCTACGAGGTCCGGGGTGGGGTGGTGCGGAAGGTCTACCGCCTGGGCGGCGAGGCGGTGGCGGTGCGGGAAGGAAGCGGGGTCTGGGCCGTGGTGGGAGCCCACCTGGGGAGCGTCACAGTGCTGGCCCAGGGGGGAAGCCCAGCGGGTGTGGCCCGGTATCTCCCGTATGGCGCCATCCGCCTGGAGACCGGCCTCTTCCCCACCGACCGCCGCTTCACCGGCCAGCGGTGGGAAGCATCCCTGGGCCTGTATGATTACCGGGCCCGCTTCTACGACCCCGCCCTGGGGCGGTTCATCCAGCCGGACCCCCCTCGTCCCGGAGCCGGGGGATCCCCGGGCGTTCAACCGGTATGCCTACGTTTACAACAACCCGCTGCGCTACACCGACCCCAGCGGGCGCGTTCCCGTCATCCTGATAATGATGGGGATCGGCGCTGCCAGCTATGTTTCCCGGCATCTGATCGCCCCTTTGGTTTTCGGAATGCTTTCAGCCGGTGTGGCGGTAGGCTTCTATGACGTTGGGGAGATGGGAGATTTTCTCCAGGATCCGGGTTAATTGTTCAGCAGAGCTTATTTCCAGCGTGGCCTTCATCAGGGCCACGTTGAATTTCTTTCGGGTGGTTATCTCCGCCCTGGCGATGTTCACCCCTTCGTCGGCCACGATCTCCGCTATGTCCCGGAAGAGTCCCTCACGATCAAAGGCCTTCACTGCTATGGTTACAGGATAGCGGTGACGGTTATCGGTCCCCCATGTGACTTTGATCAGCCTTTCCCTGTCCCTGAGCTGGAGGATGTTGGGGCAATCGGCCCGGTGGATGCTTATGCCGCGCCCCCGGGTTACGTATCCGACAATCTCATCCCCGGGGACGGGATTGCAGCATTTGGCCAGATGGGTTAACAGGTTGCCAACCCCCAGGACGGTGACCCCAGGGCTTTCCTCTTCAGAAGGACGGACCCTGAGGGCTTCTTCCTGGCTCTCCAGTTGCAAAAGTTTCGTCCCTATGTGCTGGGGGCTGAGGTCCCCATAACCTATGGCCGCCAGCAGGTCTTCCACGCTCTCGTATTTGAATTCCTTTGCGATTTCCTCATAGCTGCGTTTTATGCCCAGTCTCTTGAGCTCCCTGTCCAGGATCTCTCTCCCCTGGGCGATGCTTTCCTCCCTGGCCTGTTTGCGGAACCAGAGCCTTATTTTCTGACGGGCTTTTGAAGTCTTAACATAGCCCAGATCGGGGTTCAGCCAGTCCCGGCTGGGTCCCCCTTTCTTGGCCGCAATTATCTCTACGATGTCCCCACTCTTGAGCTGGTAATCCAGGGGAACCATTCTGCCATTGACTCTGGCGCCGCGGCAGCGGTGGCCCAGTTCGGTGTGGATGTGGTAGGCGAAATCTATGGGGGTGGAGCCCGCAGGCAGGTCTATGATATCGCCTTTAGGCGTGAAGACGAAGACCCTGTCCTGGAAGAAGTCGCTTTTCAGGGAATCCACGAACTCCCTTGCGTCCGTGACTTCCTGCCGCCACTCCAGGATCTGCCGGAGCCAGGCGATCTTGTTCTCAAAGTCCACATCCCTCGGCCCTTTCTCCTTGTATTTCCAGTGGGCAGCGATCCCGTATTCGGCCACGCGGTGCATCTCTTCCGTGCGTATCTGGATTTCAAGGGGCTTCCCTCCAGGCCCCACCACGGCGGTGTGGAGGGACCGATACATGTTGTCCTTCGGGGTGGCTATGTAATCGTCAAATTCTCCGGGGATGGGAGTCCAGAGGGAGTGGACAACCCCCAGGGCCGCGTAGCAGTCCTTGACTTCCTTGACTATGATCCGGATCCCGTGGAGGTCGTATATCTGGTCCAGGTCCACATTCTTGCGCTTCATCTTCTGGTAGATGCTGTAGATATGCTTGGGGCGCCCGGTGATTTCGGCTTCAATCCCGGCGTTAGCCAGATGGGTCTTGAGGATTTCAATGGCCTGGTTTATGAACTTTTCCCGGTCAAGGCGGCGCTGTTCCAGTTTTGCAGCTATTTCGTAATACTTTTCCGGCTCCAGGTAACGGAAGGCCAGGTCCTCAAGCTCCCACTTTATCTTCCATATCCCGAGCCGGTTGGCCAGGGGGGCATATATCTCAAGGGTTTCCTGAGCTATCTTTTTCCTCTTCTCTTCAGGGAGGGAACCCAAGGTGCGCATGTTGTGGAGACGGTCGGCCAGTTTGATGAGGACGACGCGGACGTCGTCCACCATGGCGAGGAACATCTTGCGGATACTTTCGGCATACTCGTAGGCCCGGCTCTCCTTTTCCTTCTCTTTCGGGCTTTTCCTTTCCACCTGGTCAAGCCTTCGCAGCTTGGTTACCCCATCCACCAGCCTGGCGACCTCCTCTCCGAATTCCGCTTTTATGTCTTCAACGTCCAGGATAGTATCTTCCACCACATCGTGGAGGAGGCCGGCGGCAATGGTAGCGGGGTCCAGGCGCAGCTCGCTCAGGATGCGGGCCACTGCCAGGCAGTGCTGAATGTAAGGCTCGCCCGAGGCTCTGACCTGCCCTTCATGAGCGAGTTTCGCAAGTTCGTAAGCTCTTTTGATGAGATCAGCGTCTTCCGGGGCTTTTGCTGCAGCCAGAATGTCCTGGATTTCTTCCATAAGTCCCTCCTGGTTTTATTATACCCTCTGAAAGCAGGCGAATCAATACTTGGATGGGGCTGTCCGAAAAGAGGCCATTCCCACCAGGACGCTCGGGGACAGGGAGGAGATCACACAAAAAATAGCCAGGCGATCCAGGTTATAAAGCACGGTAGCCGCCAGGGCCAGAGCCTTCATCTACCCGATACCAGCATTTCCCCCACCGGGCCCACCCTTTTTGAGAAGCCTTTCGCAGGGGATATCGCAGGGCATACCTGAGTCCTTCAAGCGCTGCAAGGGGAAAACAGGGGGTTCAGGGGGATGGAATCCCCCTGAAGGGGGAAGTGGGGTGTAAAATTGGGGCGAGATGGCACTTCCTGAAACCCGCCCCCGAGTGGGAGCCTGAAGCCGGGCCGAGCCGCAGGTAGCGGGGGTGGGAGATTTGTTTTTCCTGCGGGACACCTCCTAAACTCCCGGCATGGGGGCTTCGCCCCTCTGCACCCCTTTGTTAGAACATTGAAAAGCCCTGAGTCAACCCCCAGTTTCCTTGACAAGCCCGAAAGGCTGGGTATAATTGGAGCGAAAGCCCTGAAGGAGAGGGAGATGGCTTTCAGGTTCGCAATCTGAACCCTTTGAGGCCGGGAAGGAGGCCAGGCGCACGTGATGCGCCGGGATTCCCGGCTTTATATTTTCCCCCGCCCGGACGGCCCAGCGGTCCGGGGAGGCAAGCGCCTCTTTTAGCCCCTTGAGCCTCCCCAGGCCTGAAGGGCGGGCAACTCCAGGGCCTGGGGAGGAAAAGATGAGCCTTATTTACCTTGATAACGCCGCCACATCCTTCCCCAAGCCACCTCAGGTGGTGGACGCTATAGTTCATTTCCTCACTAAAATAGGAGCCAACGCCGGCCGCTCCGGCCATCGCCTATCCGTGGAAGCCGGCCGGATCATCTACGAAACGCGAGAAGCTCTCGCCGAGCTCTTCCACATACCCGACCCCCTCCGCATAGTCTTCGGTCACAACGTCACCGAGATGCTGAACCTGGTCCTGAGGGGTTTCCTCAGGCCAGGGGACCACGTGGTCACCAGCTCCATGGAGCACAACTCCGTCATGCGTCCCCTGCGGGCCCTGGAGAGAGAGGGGGTTGAGGTTACGGTGGTGCCGTGCTCGCCTGAAGGCCTGCTTGACCCGGTCGAACTGGAGAGGGCCCTTCGCCCGAATACTCGCCTCATTGTCCTGAACCATGCTTCCAACGTTACCGGAACGATCCTGCCTGTGAGGGAGGCGGGGCGAATTGCCCGCCGCTACGGCACATTCCTCCTGGTGGATGCCGCCCAGACAGCCGGAGCTTACCCCATTGACGCCGAGGCTGATGGCATTGATTTCCTGGCCTTCACCGGCCACAAGGGCCTATTCGGGCCCACCGGAACCGGAGGCCTGTATATCGGGCCGAGGGTTCTCCTGGAAGAATTGAGGCCCCTCAAGCGAGGAGGGACCGGCTCCCGGAGCGAACTGGAGGAGCAGCCCGATTTCCTCCCCGATAAATATGAAAGTGGAACCCAGAACGCCGCGGGGCTCGCCGGCCTCGGAGCGGGGGTCCGGTTCATCCTGGAAACAGGGGTGGAGGAGATCCGCCGCCACGAAATGGAACTTACCGCCCTGCTCCTGGAAGGCCTCTCCTCCATTGAACGGGTCAGGCTCTACGGCCCCCAGGACCTCTCCAGCCGGGTGGGCATTGTGTCCTTCAACATTGAGGGGATGGAGCCTTCTGAGGTGGCCCTCGCTCTGGATGAGGAGTTCGGGATAATGTGCAGGCCTGGCCTCCACTGCGCTCCTTCCGCTCACAAAACCATCGGGACCTTCCCCAGGGGAACGGTCCGGTTCTCGGTAGGCTTCTTCAATACCAGGGAGGAAGTGGAGAAGGCAATTGAGGCCGTGAAAAAGATAGCCAGGAGGTGAGCCATGTCAAAGGTGATTGACGCAAGGGGTTTAGCCTGCCCCCAGCCGGTCCTCCTCACCCGCAAGGCCATGGCCGAAGCGGATGAACTCGTGGTGATCGTGGATAGCCCCACGGCCAGGGAAAATGTCCTGAGGCTTGCGCGCAAACAGGGCTTCTCCGCGGCGGTTGAAGAGAAGGAGGAAGGGATTTACCTCAGCCTGCGCCGGGAAGAAGCCGGGACGGCCGCCGCCGGCGGCCCCCGGCAGGGCCCGACGGTCCTCTTCATCCCCGCTTACGGGGTGGGAAGGGGCCCCGAAGAGCTGCAGGAAATCCTCATCCGCGGCTTCCTCCATGCCCTGAACGAGGTGGACCCTCTCCCCGATACCATCATCTTCATCAACACGGGCGTGAAACTGACAGTGGAGGGGTCTCCGGTCCTGGAGGACCTCAGGGCTCTGGAGGAAAAGGGGGTGGAAATCCTGATCTGCGGCACCTGCCTCAATTACTTCGGCCTGGCGGAAAAGGTAGCAGTGGGCTCGGTCTCCAACATGTATTCCATAGCTGAGAAGCTCCTTGGGGCGGGGAAAGTGGTGAGCCTGTGAGGGAAAAGGCAATGGAATACGGGGTTGTGGTCTTTTATTCCACAAACTGGGCCCTCAGGGCGGAGAAGGTGGCCAGGGAGGGTGGGTTTGAGGTCAAGCTGATCCCGACCCCCCGCCACATAAGCTCCGATTGCGGGACCGCTCTCAGGTTCCGGTGGGAGGACAGGGAAGCCCTCCTGGCCCTTCTGGAGGAAAAGGGGGTCAGGATTGAGGGAGTCCACAAAATTTAGCCTTGGGAGGTGAGCCATGAGTAAGTTCTTCGCATCCCGCATCGGGATAGTAGTCTCCGGAGCCATAATAGGGGCGCTGGCGGCCCTGCTGGTCCTGTGGGGCAATCCGCCCAACATGGGGATATGCGTGGCCTGCTTCACCAGAGATACGGCCGGCGCTCTTGGCCTCCACAGGGCTGGTGTGGTCCAGTATATAAGGCCTGAACTCATCGGCTTCGTGTTCGGTTCCCTGCTGGCAGCGCTCATCTTCAGGGAGTTCAGGCCCCGCGCCGGCTCCGCCCCGGTCATAAGGTTCGTCCTGGGGTTCTTCGCCATGATCGGAGCCCTGGTCTTCCTGGGCTGTCCCTGGCGCGCTTACCTCCGCCTCGCGGGAGGAGACCTCAACGCCCTCCTGGGCATAGCGGGCTTCATCGTGGGGGTGGCGATAGGGGTCTGGTTCCTCAAGCGAGGCTACAGCCTGGGACGCTCCAGGCCGGCGGGGACAGCGGTCGGTCTGGTTATGCCAGTTTTCGCCCTGATCCTCCTTATTCTCCTGGTCTTCCGGGTGAGCTTCGGTGAGAACGCCCCCATCTTCTTCAGCAAATCCGGCCCCGGTTCCCTCCATGCTCCCATCTTCATCTCCCTGGCCGTGGGCATCGTGGCGGGGTTCCTGGCCCAGAGGACCCGCTTCTGCACCATGGGAGCCATAAGGGATGTCATCATAATGCGTGATTTCCACCTTTTAAGCGGCGTCCTCGCCTTCATCGTGGCGGCTTTCCTGGTCAACCTGGCCATCGGGAGGTTCCACCCTGGCTTCGCGGCCCAGCCCATCGCCCACTCCAGCCACCTCTGGAACTTCCTGGGCATGGTTCTGGCGGGGATGAGCTTTGCCCTGGCTGGCGGCTGCCCCGGAAGGCAGTTCTTCATGGCCGGTGAAGGGGACGGCGATGCCACCCTGTTCGTCTTCGGGATGCTGGTGGGGGCCGCCTTCGCCCACAACTTCAACCTGGCCGGCGTCCCCGATAAGATCGTGGACGGTAAGCTGGTGGTGGGCGGTCCATCGGTCTGGGGTCAGATAGCGGTGATCGTGGGCATTGTGATTGTGGCCCTCATCGGCTGGACCATGAAGGAAAAGTAGGAGGTGAGCCATGGCCAAGGTGGTGGATGCGAGGGGCCTTTCCTGCCCTCAGCCGGTCCTTCTGGCCCGGAAGGCCATGGAGGAGGGGGAGTTCCCCATTGAAGTGCTGGTGGACACCGGCACCTCAAGGGACAACGTCTCCCGGGTGGCCCAGAAGGCCGGCTACAGGGTGAGGGTTGAAGAAAAGGAAGATGGGTTCATCGTGAGGATTGAGAAGTAAGGATTGCGGGAGGGGGTGGGCAATCCGCCCCCTCCCTCAAGAGGAGGGACTATGAGTCCGAGGGATTTCACCCGCCTTACGACCCTTGCTACCTGCGCGGGCTGAGCGGGGAAAACGGGCCCCGAGGCCCTGGCGCAGGTCCTGCGCTACATAATTGACCGATTCCCGAAAGAATCTTACGCCAACCTCATAGTTGGCCTTGGCGAGGGGGACGATGCCGCCGTCTACAGGATTAACGATGAAGTGGCCCTCATCTTTACCGCTGACTTCTTCGCCCCCGTCGTGGACGATGCTTACACTTACGGCGCCATAGCGGCCGCCAACTCCATGAGCGATGTCTACGCCATGGGGGGAGAGGTGCTCATGGCCCTCAACATAACCTGCCTTCCCCCCGACATGCCCCCGGAGATAGCTGGCGCCATCCTCAGGGGCGGGGCCGACAAGGTTGCGGAGGCCGGGGGGATCCTCGTGGGTGGCCACACCATGGACGATAAGGAGCCCAAATACGGGCTTGCAGTGGTGGGGCTGGTCCATCCTGATAGAGTTATAACCAAGGCCGGCGCAAGGCCTGGCGACCTCCTCGTCCTCACCAAGCCCCTGGGGACGGGGGTTATAACCACGGCCCTGAAGGCAGAAGCGGCTGAGGAGGAGCACGTCAGGGCCGCAGTGGAGGTTATGCTCCGCCTGAACCGCAATGCCTCAAGGGCGATGCAGGAAGTGGGGGTCTCCGCCGCCACCGATATAACGGGCTTCGGCTTGCTGGGCCATGCCCTGGACATAGCCATAATGAGCGGGGTGAAGCTTCGCCTTTACCACGAGCGCATACCCTTCCTCCCGGGGGCCAGGGATTATGCGGAGCAGTGGCTCTTCCCCGGCGGCGCTCACTCCAACGAGCGCTTCTTCCACCCGCGGGTTCGCTTCCTTTCGGGCCTGGAGGATGAAGAGCAGCTCCTCCTCTTTGACCCCCAGACTTCGGGAGGCCTCCTCATAGCCGTGCCTGGGGAGCGAGCCCCGGAACTTGTGGCCAAACTCAGGGAGAAGGGGGATGGCCACTGGGTTATCGGGGAAGTTGTGGAGGGCGATGGTATAATAGAGGTAATTTGAAACCAGGGGGGAAGATGAGGCGGATTTATGTCCTTGCAGCCATTGCCCCGCTGGCCATCCTCGCTTACCTGCTCGGGTGGCCTGGGTGGGTTTCCTTTGCCCTTTCGGGCCTGGGGATAATCCCCCTGGCTTACCTCATGGGCGAGGCCACCGATGAGCTGGCCGAGCGTGTCAACCCTTACGTGGGCGGCCTCCTCAATGCCGCCCTGGGCAACGCCGCGGAGCTCATCATCGGCCTGTTTGCCATAAAGGAAGGGCTTCTGGAAATGGTCAAGGCCTCCATAACTGGGTCCATCCTGGGGAACCTGCTGGGCATAACGGGATTGAGCTTCGCCCTGGGAGGCCTGTCCCACGGGGTTCTGAGGTTTGACCGGGCCAGGGCCGGGATGCGGGCTTCCATGCTGGCCATCGTCCTGATCGCCACAGGCATACCTTCTTTTTTCAGTTACGCCACGGGCCAGGATTATTCCGCGCCCATTGAGCATCTCAGCCTGAGCGTTGCTTTCATAATGATGGCCCTTTACTTCCTGCTGAGCCT
>DAOUBN010000056.1:0-6043 GCA_034432815.1 Anaerolineae bacterium
CCGGGATGGGGCTTCGCCCCCTCCACCCCCTTGAGTTTGTTTTTCCCGGGGGCACACCCTCCAGAACCCCTGGCACGGGGCCTTCGCCACCCTGCACCCCCCGATTTTCCCACCCTCGTTGGCTTGGGGTTCGCCCAGGTTCAGGGTCCCTCTCGTGGCCAGGTTGCAGGAGTTGCCCTCCCGCCCCTTTAACGGGTTTTTCTGGGGGACACTCCCGCAAACCCCCGGGTTTGGACTTCGCTCCCCTGCACCCCCTTTGGCAGATGCAGCTTGCTTGCTTATAATTCAGGCAGCACGAGGTAAAAGGGGATGGATTACCGTCTGGAAGCTGGACTCTGGGTAGCCCTTTCGCTGGGGATTTACGGGTTCTGGACCTGTTACCTCAGCCGGCTCTTGGAGTATAAGAAACCGCAAGGGCTGTGGGCACAGGCCCTGCAGGAGGTGGCTTCTGGAATTTATTTCCTCGGCCTGCCAGCCTTCGCCCTCGTGAGGGGAGCTATACTCCCCCGCTTCATGGGCTTCACCCACCTGGACTGGATCGGAGGCGCCGGCCCTTCGGTCAAGGCCGCCCTTTTCTTCGGCCTGCTCCTCCTGGCCCTGAGGCTTATCCGGGGTAAGGCCAGCGTAAACCAGGAGGAAAATCTCTTTCCATTCAACCTCAGAGCGGCCCTCTACCTCCAGACGCACTGGGCTTTCTACCGCGCTTTCGCCATACCACTGCTGGGCCTTCCGGCGGGGGTCCTGGCCGGCTGGGCTCTCTCCCTGGTTGAGGGTGTCCTGCACTGGGTGGGCGAATGGCCCAGAGGCACCAGAGCCTGCGAACAGGCGACGGCTGCCGTTTTCCGGCTGGGCTTCCTGGCCGTGGCCACGGGGGTTGTCTTCCTCTTCTCCCGGAATTTCTTCTACTGCCTGATCCTGCACTGGCTCCTGAGTGAGATGATGGGGAGGCTGAAGGTGTGATCTCTTTCGCCATCGTTTTCGGGGTCGCTTTCCTCACCTCCTTTTTCCTGACACCCCTCACCATCCCCCTGGGTTTCAGGTGGGGTGCCGTGGATGTGCCAGGCGGAAGGAAAGCCCACAGGGGGGTTAAATCGCGCCTCGGAGGCATAGCTCTCTTCGCCTCCTTCATGCTGGCTGTGACCCTGACCCTCATCCTGCCCGCCTCTCTGCTCCCCCCTCGCAACGACCCAAAGGAACTCACCAGGCTCGCCGGGGTTATGCTGGGCTCCCTTTTCATCTTTGTGGTAGGGCTGCTGGACGATAAATTTGACCTGAAGCCGCCCTTCCAGCTCCTGAGCCAGCTCGCAGTTTCCCTGATCGCCATCGCTTTCCTGGTCTTCATTGAAAGGGTGATGAACCCTTTCACCAATAAACTGGTGATTTTCCCTTTCCCCCTGGTGGTGGCCTTCACCATCTTCTGGATTTCGGGGATGATAAACACGGTGAACTTTCTGGACGGCCTTGATGGACTCGCCGCAGGGGTTGGAGCTATCACCTCGGCCGTCCTGGCCCTCCACATGTGGAGGGAGGGACAGCTCAGCGTGGTCCCGCTGCCCCTGGCCCTGTTAGGCTCAACCCTGGGGTTTCTGCCCTACAATTTCTATCCTGCCCGGGTCTTCATGGGAAGCTGCGGGTCCTTCTTCCTGGGCTATGCCCTGGGAACCCTCTCCATAGTGGCCGGGGCCAAAGTGGCCACTATCCTCCTGGTTATGGGGGTGCCCATAATGGATGTGGCCTGGATAATATTCCAGCGGACCCGCTCCCGAAGTTCCATCTTCCAGGCCGACAGGCGCCACCTCCACCACCGCCTGCACGACCTGGGCTTATCCCAGAGGCAGGTCGTCCTGGCCTACTACGGGATCAGCCTCTTCTTCGGGGTCCTGGTTTTCGTGCTTCCGTCCAGGCTATACAAGCTATTAGCCCTGCTCCTGCTCTGGGCCATGACCTCGGCCCTTTTCTGGATTTTAACCCTCAAGGGGGAAAGGAAGTGAAAGCTGCATTCATCGTGATGGTGGCGGAGAAAGGCCAGGGCAGGATAAGCCAGCTCCTCTCCCGGGCGCGCCTGGCTGCCGCAGTGGATGCCGTGGAGAAGGCTATCAGAGCCGGTTGCTTTGACCCCGTAATTGTGGCCACGAACTGGCCCGAAGCAGCGGAGGTCTTCCAGGGCATGGGGGTTGAGGTGGACCTGGACCGGAAAGATTTCCATTTCGGAAAAAGGCTTCTGGAGATTGGGAGCCGTTACAGGCCCAGCAGGGTGTTATACACCGGAGCCGCCTCAATCCCCCTTCTCCCCCCGGCTTTCCTTTCCCGGATAGCCTCAGCCCTGGAAGAAGAGGGGGTCGTGGTGGCCAATAATCTCTTCTCCGCCGACTGGGTTGGGTTCTCCCCAGCCGAGGCTCTGGAGAGGATCACGCCCCCTTCTTCCGATAACGACCTGGCTTTCCGGCTCTGGGACGAAGCCGGCCTCAGGCCCCTTGTTCCTTCTCCCTCCACCGCCACGGTTTTTGACATAGATACGCCGACCGATCTCCTAATCCTCAAGGCTTACCCCGGCCTTAAGGGCAAGCTCGCTTCCCTGCTGGAGGAACTGCCCCTGGATGCGGGGCCGGTGCAGGAGATCGTGGAGGTCATGAAGGATGAAGAGGCTTTTATCCTGGCGGCAGGGCGCGTCCCGAGCTATTCCTGGGAAAGGCTTGAGAGGGAAGCCCTCTGCCGGACAAGGGTGATAAGTGAGGAGCGAGGGATGCGCTCCAGCGGAAGGCTCAGCCGCGGGGAAGTGCGCTCGGTCCTGGGATATCTACTGGATGCCCTCGGGCCGGAGGAGTTCTTCCGGAAAGTGGCGGAGATGGCCAGGGCGGCCATCCTTGATACGAGGGTCCTGATGGCCCACTGGCAGATCTGGCCCTCTGAAGAGGAGCGGTTCGCTTCTGACCTTATGCTCCCGGATGAGATAAAGGAGCCGAGGCTGAAGGCCTTCACCAGGGCCGCCAGGGAAGCACCGGTTCCGGTCCTGCTGGGAGGGCATTCCCTGGTCTGTGGAGGGATAATGGCCCTTGTGGATATAGCCAGGGCTCAAGGGTTGAGGGGAAGGAGGATAGAGTCCCTGCCGTCAGATGCCGGGAGCCTCGGCATCCCTTCCCTTGAAGGGTCGTAAAGTCCGATTTCAAGGAGAAAGCGGCCAGGTTCCAGTCCCGGAGGCAGCGCAATTTCGTGAGAGTCCACCACGAATTCTCCCGGAAGCCAGGAACTGGTTGGGGCCTGGCCTCCAGCGGGCGGAGAATCATGGCCGGCAAGGTAGCGGCCTTCCGGGTCTAGGATGTGGGTGAAAACAGTGTAAGATTCCTCAACCCGCTCCCTGCACTGCCAGAGCAAGGTTACCTTCAGCTTTCTCCCTTCCCCCGAGGCTTCGTAGCCTTTGAGGACGATCCCGCGGCCGAAGGAGATGTCCAGGAGGTTTGAGATAGGGGGAGGGGAGAAGAGGCGGGGCCTTCCTTTCACGAGGATTTCCCCCAGGACAGGCCCGCCTGCCAGGGCAAGCCTGTATTTCCCCGGGGGAAGCTCAGGCGATACCGGAAGCTCAACCCACTCCCACCAGGCTTCCCCTTCCCTTTCGGCCTTGCTTGCCGGAGTTATCTCCCACCCCGCTGCGGGGCGCCCCCATTCGTCCAGGAGGGTCAAATTAAGAGGGGCCGAAGAGCCTGGTTTCAAGGTTTCCCAGTAAGTTCTGAGGAAAAGAGGCTGGCCCGGAGCGATCTCCGCAGGCATCCCCCCATGCCCCAGGAAGGCGACGCTCCCCAGTTCAACCCTCAAAGGGCTGGGGATCTTAAGTTCGGCTGCTGTGGTGGCCCTGAAAGGCCTCACGATCTCAATCTCCCCGAGCCCGAGCTCGGTCCCTGCGGGGTTGCCAGCCTCATCCACGAAGGGGAGCCTCTCCCCTGAGCTTTCGCCATAGACGGCGATGGAAAGGCGGTAGCGGCCAGGCGGCGTGCCCGGGGGTATCGGGATGGAGAGGAAAACCCAGGACCGGTTGACGTCGCCCCAGAAGGGGGTTTTGAGATGGCGGTCGTTGAGGAGCCAGCGGTCATCCTGGCTCAGGAGCAAGCCTCTGTCGTCCCGGATGTAGCCTGCCACTTTGAGGGGCTCAGAGGTGGGGTGAAGGAGGCGCCAGTAGAGGGCGAGCCAGACCCTGTGGCCCGGTGCCACAAGGGGCGAATCGGGCGAGAGGGAAACCGGTTCCGGATCCCTCCCTCCCCAATCGGCCTGCTCCAGGAGAAGGCCCTCGCCGAACCTGACCCCCAGCTTTTCGGGAGATGGGGCAAGGGAGAAGGGGATCTTCCCTTCCGGGAGGCGATACCGCCAGACCTGGTAGCCGGTGAAGGAGACCTCCTCCAGCAACTCCCCGTGTTTGTCCAGAAGGAGCTTCACGATCCCCCGGGGGTCGGCATCGGATTTGAACCAGTGGACCAGGACAGCATGCTTTTTGCCTTCAGTTGCTCTTGAGAGGGTTTCGGGCAATGTGTATGGGTCGGCGAAGAGGTAGCAGGCGGGGGCGAAGCCTTCCTGGCCTGGCTGGAATCCGGGCCAGTAGAGGTTGAGGGGGAAGGGAGCATCAGTGATGATGACGTCGGCCGGGGTGGTGCGAGAGTAAAGGTAAGAGACCAGGGAGCGCGAGTCTTCACGGATGAATGAGGGGTTGCGGATTTCCCTGAGGAGGCCGGCGGAGAACATCCCAGCCACCGCAAGCCCAACGGCCAGGGCAAGTTTTCTCCTTTCCCGGGCCGCAGCGCCGATCAGGAGGTAAAGGGCGGGGGAGATCCCGGCTATGTAGCGAGGCTCAAAGGCTCCGCCTTTCCGGAAGAACGAAGCGTAGTAAAGGGCAGCCGGGATGAGGAGCCAGCTCAGAAGGAAAAGAGCCTGCCTCCACTTCCCCGAAAGGATGAGGGCCAGGCTCCCGAGGAAGGAAAGAACCCCGACAGCCACAGGGATGACTCCCCAGGAAGCCAGGAGTTCTTCAATGAAGGAGGGGATGGTCGGGATTGTGAGATTCGGGTTGGCATAGCTCAGGGTCTGGCGGAGGGCCCTGGGAAGCTGGGGTGAGAAGAGGGCCAGGGCCACCAGGAGGGCAAGGCTTGCAAGGGAAAGGCCCCGGAATCCTTTCCTCGCGGCCCACGGAGCCAGGAAAACGGCCCACCCCGCGAGCACCCAGAAGGCCGAATAATGGGTCAGGAGGCTCAGAGCGGCAGCAGCCCCGAAGGCAGCGAACCGCCAGGCTTTCTCTTCCTCTATTCCCTTCCAGAGGGTGAGCCCGGAGGCCAGGAGGAAAGCCAACATTGCGGTATACATCCTGATCTGCTGGGCTTCAACGATCCAGAAAGGGGATAAGGAAAGGGCGGCTGTAGCCAGGAAGGCCATAGCTTGCCCGCCGAGCTCCGCACCAAGCCTCCAGCACAGGGGCAGGCTGATGATCCCGAAAAGGAGCGAGAGGAAGCGCAGGAAGAAGGCGAAAGCCTGATCGTGGGGTCTCCCGTTTTCATCCAGGGTTATGGCAGTGTAAGGGGAATGCCACCCGGCCAGGCGCATCCAGAAGTGGAGGGAGAAGAAGTATAAGGGAGGGTGGATGTCCAGCTCGCCTGAGGAGGGGATTTCCCTCAGGGGTCTGGAGGCCACCACTATGTTGCGGGCTTCGTCCCACCAGATGGGTTGGGATGAGAGGCCCCAGAGGCGCAGGCCGAAGCCCAGAAGGATGAGGATGATAGCGAGCCATTTTGATTTTGTTCCCATTTTTTCCCACCCTCGTTTGCTCAGGGTTCGCCGGGGTTCAGGGTCCCCCTCGTGGCCGGGTTGCAGGAATGGCCTTCTCGCCCCTTTAACTGGTTTTTCTGGGGGGACACCCCCCATGCCCCCCGGGAGGGGGCTTCGCCCCCTCCACCCCCCTCTTTCCCACCCTCGTTTGCTCAGGGTTCGCCGGGGTTCAGGGTCCCCCTCGTGGCCGGGTTGCAGGAGTTGCCTTCTCGCCCCTTGATTTACCCTTTTGGGAAAGGGC
>DAOUBN010000057.1:0-3993 GCA_034432815.1 Anaerolineae bacterium
CGTGGAAGCCATCCTGAGGAAGGACATACTGGCCGAGTGGAGGAGCAGGGAGATATTCAGCTCCATGTTCGTGTTCGTCATGCTGGTTACCCTCATATTCAACTTCGCCTTTGAGCTGAGGGTGGAAGATGTGACGAAGGTGGCGCCAGGAGCCCTCTGGGTGGCCTTCGCTTTCGCCGGGGTCCTGGGCCTCAACCGCTCCTTCATCCTGGAGAAGGACAAAGGCTGCCTTGAAGGTTTGCTCCTGGCCCCGGTGGACAGGAGCGCCATCTTCCTGGGAAAATGGCTCGGCAACATGGCGTTCATGGCTTTCGTTGAACTCCTGACCCTGCCCATCTTCTCCGCCCTCTTTGATGTGAACCTCTTCCGCCCTGCCTTTTTCCTGATCCTTGCCCTTGGGACCGCAGGGTTCACGGGGGTTGGCACCCTCTTTGCAGCCATAGCCGTGAACACCAGGGCGCGGGAAGTAATGCTCCCGGTGCTCCTCTTCTCCATATCCATACCCATCATGATTGCGGCCGTCAAAGCCACGGGGGTGGTCCTGGACAACTCGCCCCTGTCCGAAGCTTCCAGCTGGATAAGGCTTATGGTGGTCTTTGACGTGCTTTTCACAATCATTTCCCTGCTCACGTTTGAATACGTGCTGGAGGAGTGAGGGGATGGAACCGCAGAACATCAACCTGCTGATAGCGCTGGGGGCCGGAGTTCTCTCTTTCCTTTCGCCATGTATCCTGCCCGTAATTCCGGCATTCATCGGTTACCTGAGCGGCGTTTCCCTTGAACAGGAGGGCGACAGGAGGAAGGTTTTCCTTCATTCCCTCTCCCTCGTCCTGGGCTTCTCCTTCACCTTCACCCTCATGGGAGCATCGGCGGGGGCACTGGGCCAGGCGTTGAGAGGAATCATGCCTTTAATCCAGAAGCTGGGCGGCGTCCTGATCGCCCTTTTCGGCCTCAATGTCATGGGGTTGCTCAGGATCCCCGCCCTCTACCAGGAGAAGAAGCTTCCCTTCAACCCGGGAAGCGGGGCGGGATATGGCGCATCCTTCCTGGCTGGGGTTGTCTTCTCGGCGGGGTGGACCCCCTGTGTGGGTCCGATCCTGGCGGCTATACTCCTCATGGCGGGGAATGCGGCCACCGCGTGGAAGGGGGCCATGCTCCTGGCCGCCTACTCCCTGGGGCTCGGGATCCCCTTTCTTGCAGTGGGGGCTGCCTTTCTCCCCCTGAGCCGCTGGCTCCGCAGGGCCAGCCGCTACGGTAAAACTATATCCTGGATCACCGGGGCTTTCCTCATCCTCCTTGGGATCCTCATCTTCACGGATTCCCTCAGGCTGCTGGGAGGGTTTTAGCTTGGACCGGCTTGCCGGATGGCTCGCTTACCAGGTCGTGAAACACTGGCTCCTGATGGTCAATCTGGCTGTAGCCCTCTTTCTCCTCCCCACCATCCTGGCTCCCATCCTGATGGGCGCAGGCCTCGCAAGACCAGCCAGGGTCATCTACGCCCTCTACAGCCTGGCCTGCCATCAGCTTCCGGAGCGTTCCTTCTTCATAGGGCCGAAGCCATACTATTCCTTTGCCGAAATCAGGGATGCCATGGGGCCCGATGCCGATAACATCCTCAAGCGGAGGGCTTTTGTCGGGAATCCGGAGATGGGCTACAAGATCGCCATATGCGAGCGCGACTTCGCCATCTATTCCTCCATCCTGCTGGCCGGCCTGGCCTTCGCCCTGGTCAGGAAGAGGCTTGAGCCCCTCCCCTTCACCGCCTTCCTGGTCCTCTGTATACCCCTTGCCGTTGACGGCCTGACCCAGCTTTTCGGTCTGAGGGAGAGCACTCCCCCAGGGAGGGTCTTCAGCGGCTCCCTCTTCGGGGTGGGGCTGGTCTGGACCCTCTACCCCCGGATAGAGCTCGCTTTCCAGGAAGCCAGGGAGATCATGGAAGAGAAATGGAGGAGAAAATCCGGGAGGTGAATTCCAGGCTTTTAGCCCGATACGGCGACAGGGGCAGCCCTGGAGGGCGTGACCTTGTGGGCCTGCTCGTTTCCACAATCCTGAGCCAGAACACTAACGATGCCCTGCGGGACAGAGCTTTTGACAATCTCAGGGCGCGGTTCCGCTCCTGGGAGGAGGTCAGGGACGCACCCCTGGAGGAGGTTGAGGAGGCCATAAGGGTTTCGGGCCTTTCCCGCCAGAAGGCTCACCGGATCCAGCAGGCTCTCAGGCGCATAACGGAGGAGGCGGGAACCCTTGACCTTTCCTTCCTGAAAGGGATGGGGCTGGAGGAGGCCCGCAAGTGGCTCATGTCCATAGAGGGGGTCGGGCCCAAGACGGCGGCCATAATCCTCCTCTTCGGATTGGGGATGCCGGCTTTCCCGGTGGACACCCACATCTTCAGGGTATCAAAGCGGCTCGGCATCATCCCGGGGAAGGCAACAAGGGAGAAGGCCCACCGGATCCTGGAGGGCATCGTGCCGCCCGAACACTATTACTCCTTCCATCTCAACATGATTGAGCACGGCCGCAGGGTCTGTTCCCCCCGCAACCCCAAATGCCAGGAATGCTTCCTCAACGATCTCTGCGATTTCTACGGGGGTAAGGCCAGTGAGAAGGCATAGCCTTCTGACCCACAAAAGGTTAAGGGATATGGTTTTTGGCCGGGCTATCATAATATTTGCCGTCTCCGGCCTCCTGGCCCTGCTCCCCCCTTCCCTGCTCAGGACAGCCCGGTGGCCGTGGGTTTTAATCGCCCTGGCTTCCCTCTTGCTGGCGATCCTGGTGGCCATCATGGCCCGATCCAGCTATGTAGAGGCTAAAGGGGAAGGGCTTGAGGTGAAATCTCTCTTCGGTGAGATTTTCATCCCTTACCAGGATATAGCGGAGGTGTCATACGGGGTTTTCGGGAAAATCTTTGAGCCCGCCCGTCAGAACTGGTCCCAGCGGATATTCCTGCAACCCTTCTGGTTTGAGCCCGTCCTGGTGCTCAGGCTGAGGGAGTTCCCCTACGATTACGCCAGCATAAGGCTCCTTTTCGGCAAATACCTCTATGAGCCCGAAAAGAAGGTCCTTGCCCTGCTGGTGGACGAGGTCCCAGTCCTCAGCGCCAGGATAAACTCCGCCCTTCAGGAGATGCGCTTACGGAAGGAGAGAGGATGAACCTTCTCGCCCGGGGGGCAAGGGAAATCGGGCTGGAGCTCGGCCCCGAAAAGCTTCAGGCCTTTGAGGCTTATTACCGCGAACTCCGGAAGTGGAACCGGAAAGCGAACATCACCGCCCTCATCGCTCCTGATGAAGTCCAGATAAAGCATTTCCTGGATTCCCTGACCATCTACGAGCTTCCCGAATTCAGAGAGGCAGTTTTTTCGGGCAAGCCGGTCAGTCTTGTGGATGTGGGGACCGGCGGGGGATTTCCCGGCGTGCCGATAAAAATCGTGAGCCCGGGGATAAAGCTTGTCCTGGTGGATTCTTCTCGCAAGAAAGTTCAGTTCCTTGAGCATCTCAGGGAGGTCCTCGGGCTTGAGGGAGTGGAAATCCTCTGGGGGAGGGCTGAGGAGTTAGCCCGCCAGGAGGTCCATCGGGAACGATACGACTGGGTGGTGGCGAGAGCGCTGGCTGAGTTTCCGGTCCTGGCCGAATACCTCCTGCCCTTCTGTCGTGTCGGGGGTTACGTAGTGGCCTACAAGGGCCCCAGGGTCCACCAGGAGCTGGAAGCTTCCGGGGAAGCCATTTCCATCCTTGGGGGCAGGCTTATGAGGCTGCATCAGGTTCAAGCTTTTGGCCTTGAAGGCCCCCGTTACCTGGTCCTTATAGCCAAGGAATCGCCAACACCCCAGAGGTATCCCAGGCGGCCCGGGATCCCGGCCAAGCGCCCGCTGACCGGGAGAGTTTCGCATTAAGGTTGAAAGATGGGGGTGCAGGGGGAAGTGGGGGCCCTCCCACGAAAACTAAAATGGGGGCGAGTTGCCTTCCCCGGGATGATGCCGAGCCGCTTTGATACCC
>DAOUBN010000058.1:0-9783 GCA_034432815.1 Anaerolineae bacterium
TGCCTGGTTTGTAAGGGCTGTTCCCTCGGTGGCCGTAACGAGGGAGGAGTTCAAGGAGGTTATCTCCCGCCTTGACAGGATTGAGGCGGACCTGGGGGCCATAAGGGGAGACCTGGCCTCTTTCAAGGAATCGGTGGACAGGCGCTTTGAGGCTGTCAATGCCAGGATTGACGCCGTCCACGACCGGATTGATGCCCTCAGGAAGGACATGGACGATCGGTTTGATGTTTTCCAGAAGGATATCAATGCTCGCATTGATGCCGTCCACGACCGGATTGATGCCCTCAGGAAAGACATGGATGAGCGGATAGACTCCTTGCAAAAAGACATCAATGCTCGGATTGACGCCCTCCGCTCGGATTTTGATTCCTTCCAGAGGGGCATGGAGGCGAGGCTTGACCTGATGAATGAAAGGATGCTCACCCAGGCCCGCTGGCTTGTGGGCTCCATAGCCATCCTGGGGACGGTCATAAGCATCCTCCTGGCCATAGGGCAATTCCTGAAATAAGAGGATTACGGGGGCCGCCAATGAATCCTCTGGGGCAACTGGCTGCTTTCCTCAAAGCCCCGGCCAGAGGGGAGAAAGAAGTCAGGCGCTTTTTTAAATTCGCCATTGTCGGGGCTACAGGCACCGTTGTGGATTTCAGCGTGTTGAATTTCGGCATCCTTGCGCTGGGCCTTCCAAAAGCGGCGGCCAACACCCTCTCTTTCTCCGCGGCTGTCGTGAACAATTTCCTCTGGAATCGCCTCTGGACTTTCCCGGAGACCCGCTCTTTCCCCCTGGTTTCCCAGTTCTGGAAGTTCGCTCTGGTCAGCCTGGGAGGATATTTCCTCAACCAGGCGATTTTCCTCGGCCTTGACCACCTGTTCCTCCACCGCTTCGGAGTTGTAGGCTATAACGTCTCCAAGGCCATTGCCACCGCTGTGGTGCTCTTCTGGAACTTCGGGATCAACAGGATCTGGACTTACAGAGGGGTTTAAGATGCGCATCGGGGTTGATTACACCGCCGCCGTGAGGCAGAAGGCAGGCATAGGGAGATACGTCCGCGAGCTCTTCAGGCATCTTGGGAGGATTGACCGGAATAACTCCTATGTGCTTTTAGTGCCCAGGGATTCTTCCCTCCACCCGCTCCCCCCCAACTTCCGCTACCTAAGGCTGCCTTTTTCCGAACGCCTGATGTATATCTTCTGGCAGAGGCTCAGGATCCCTTTGCCTGCTGAGGCGTTTACTGGCCACCTGGATCTCTTCCATTCCCCCGATTTCGTCCTGCCGCCCCTTGCTTCTGCCACTTCCATCCTCACCATACACGACCTTTCATTCCTCAGGCTTCCGGAGTGCTTCACGGCAAACCTGCTCAATTACCTTTCCCGGGCGGTTCCCCGTTCGGTTCGGAAGGCGGATTTCATCCTGGCCGATTCAGGCAACACCCGCAGGGACCTTGTGGAGTTAATGGGGGTGCCTCCGGAGAAGGTGGAGGTCTTATACGCCGGGGTCGGGGAGGAATTCAGGCCTTCCGATGGGGAAAGGGCGCGGGCCCGCTACAGCCTGCCCCGCAGCTTCATCCTGAGCCTCGGAACTCTGGAGCCGCGCAAGAATTTTGCGAATCTGATCAGGGCTTTCGCCCTGGTTAAGAGGGAGCTTGGCCCCGGCAACGACCTCAAGCTGGTCATCGCCGGGAGGAAAGGGTGGCTTTACGAGGAAATTTTCAGGGCGGTGGAGGAGTGCGGGCTTGAAGGGGAAGTGGTTTTCCCGGGTTACGTGGAGGATGAAGACCTCCCCTCCCTCTATTCGGCTGCGGAGCTTTTCGTCTACCCTTCCCTCTACGAGGGTTTCGGACTCCCCCCTCTGGAGGCGATGGCCTGCGGGGTCCCCGTGGTTTCCTCTGAAGCCCCTCCCCTGCCCGAAATCCTGGGCGATGCCGCCCTGTTCTTCCCCCCTCGCGACGTTGAAGCCATGGCTTCGGCCATGGAAAGGGCCCTTATGGACAGGGAGTTGCGCCAGAGGCTGCGGGAGAGGGGATTCGCCCGGAGTTCCCTCTTCTCCTGGGACGATTCGGCCCGGAAGCTCCTGGAAATCTACAGCCATCTGGGGAAGAGGTCATGAGAAAGTGGCTCTTTCTCCTGGCCCTGCTCCTCGCCCTTGCCGGCTACTGGGCTCCCTGGGTCAACCATAGAGCCTCCGCTCTGGTCCTCACCGGCCTGGACATGGCCGAATACGTGAAGTTCCTACCTCAGTTCCGCTCAGGCGAACTGAGGTTTATGCGGGAAGTTTTCTACCTTCCCCTGTTCCTCTCCTCGGTCTCCCTCACTCTGCTTGCTTCATCCGCAGGCCTGGGGTATCCGGCCTGGGCGAAGGGCTTGATGGTTCTGCTGGCCTGGGCCATGGCTCTTTCCATGCTCCCTCCCGCCTGGTCGCCGCCGATCCTCTTCCAGCCCGAGTTCATCCGCCAGACGGTGGCCATCGCTTTCTGCCTGGCCCTGCCCCTGGCCTGGCCCCTTCTGAGGAAGACGCCGGCCCACGTCCTCTGGCTCTTCCTTCTCTTTACCAGCCTCGCTGGAGGAGCGCTGCCTGCCCTTTACTTTGAGAGAACCCGGCCTTTCATCGCCTCAATCTACGCCCGGCCTCTGAGCTGGGGATGGGGGCTTTACCTCATGCTGGTGGGATTTGCGCTCCTTGCTGGGCTCTCCTTCCGGGAGCTGATCCGGGGCCTCAGCCGCAAGCTTCCCGACGGGGGCTCCCCTGAAGCTTTCGCTCAGCCTGGAGCTATCGCCAGAGCGGCGGGGATCCTGGCCGCCGGCAATGTCGCCAGCCGGGTGATGGGCCTGGGACGCGAAACCATAATCGCGCACTATTTCGGCGCTACGGGGGAAGTGAGCGCCTTCCGCGTGGCCTCCATCATTCCCACCATGGTCTACGAGCTTCTGATCGGAGGAATGCTGAGCGCCGCCCTTGTCCCGGTCCTGAGCGAATATGCTGCCTCCGGGAAGAAGGAAGAACTGGGCAGGGCAGTGGGTATAGTGCTGGGGGTCTTCGGCCTGAGCCTGGGGATCATGGTGGGGGCCATTGAACTGGGCGCTCCGGCGGTTGCCTGGCTTCTGGGCGGAGGTTTCTCCCCGGAACTCAGGTCCGTTGCCATTTCCCTCATCCGGATAATAATCCCTGCCCTCCTGATCTTCGGCTGCAGCGGGATCCTGACCGGTCTCCTCTACTCCCTCAGGCGGTTCTCGGCCCCGGCTTTCGGCGCGGCTGTATACAACCTGGGGATAATCCTGGCGGCTCCCCTTCTCTCCCGCTCCCTCGGCATATACAGCCTCGGCCTGGGGATCATCTTGGGGGCCTTATTCCAGTTCGCCATCCTCCTCCCCTCCCTCAGGGATATACCCGTAAGGCTCTCCCTCAACCTCAAGCACCCGGCCTTGAGGCGTATAATCCTCCTTTATCTGCCCATTGCAGCAGGCCTTATCGTGAGCGAGATCCAGATCGCTGTGGACCGGAACCTGGCTTCCCGGACCGGTCCCAGCAGTATCGCCTGGATGGCCAATGCCACAACCCTGATCCAGTTCCCCCACGGCCTTATCTCCATTGCCATTTCCACGGCAATCCTTCCGACTTTGGCCAGGCTTGCCATTTCCCGGGAGAAGGTGGAGGAATTCCTGGCCACCCTGGCATCGGGGATAAGGATGGTTCTTGCGGCGGCGATTCCGGCCGCGGTGGGCCTCTTCGTCCTCTCCTACCCCATAATCGCCCTTATCTTTGAGCACGGCCGCTTCACCTCTTACGATACTTCCCGCACAGTCCTGGCCCTCAGGCTTTACTTAATAGGCCTGGTGTTTGCTTCGGTGGACTGGCCTCTCAACTATGCTTTCTACGCCCGGAAGGATACGCTGACCCCCGCCGCGGTGGGGGTGCTCTCGGTTCTGGTTTACCTGGTGGTTGCCCTGGCCCTGATGAAGCCCCTGGGCATGGCCGGACTCGTCCTGGCCGATTCGGCCAAGCACATGAGCCACTGCCTCACGATGCTTTTCATGCTCAGCCGGAGGGTTGGGAGCCTCAGGGGCCATGGGGTTTCCCGCACGATCCTCAAGGGCGGACTGGCCTCCCTGGCCATGGCCCTGGCCGTGGCGGAGGTGGCCCAGGCCATACCTCAGAGTTCCTTCCAGGGGAGGCTGATGGTGGTGGCGGCGGGTGGAATTACAGGGGCAGGCGTGTATCTGGCTGCGGCCATGCTCATGAAAATGGAGGAGGTCCTGCTCCTGAAGGACGCCTTCCTCTCCCGGCTGCGCAGGGCTTAGAGGAGGCTCACCGGGTCAACCTCAATTTTCCACCCCGCAGGAAGGACCATCTCCTCCAGGAGGGCCTGGGGGTTCGGGGCCAGGATGATTATCTGCCAGCGGTATCGGCCCCTTAGGCGGGAGAAGAAACAGGGCACAGGACCTATGAGGCGGATCCCCTCCCCTGAGCCAATGGTTGCCACAAGCCTGCGGTAAAGCCTTTCCGCCTTCTCCCGGCAGCTCTTCTCGCTGGTGTGCTGGTATAAAAGCCTGACTATCCCCCTGAAGGGCGGGTAGTGGTGGAGGCGCCTGAATTCTATCTCCTTCCGGAAGAAGCCCTCGTAATCGTGGTGGGCAGCCAGTTCAACCGCATAGTGGTCCGGAGTGTAGGTCTGGATTATGACCCGACCGCCCAGGAGGCTGCGGCCTGCTCTGCCAGCCACCTGCATCAGCAACTGGAAAGTCCTCTCGGCTGCCCAGAGGTCGGGGAGGTGAAGAGCCGTATCGGCTGAGATAACTCCTACCAGGGTGACATAGGGGAGATCAAGCCCCTTGGCTATCATCTGAGTGCCCACAAGGACGTCGGCCTGGCGGGAGGCGAACTTCTCCAGGATCACCTGGTAAGCATACTTCCAGACCACGGTGTCCCTGTCGAGCCTGAGGGTGCGGGCGCCGGGGAAGAGGCGCTGGACTTCTTCCTCCACCTTTTCTGTCCCCAGGCCGAAGTAGCGGATGTGCCGGCTCCCGCAGGCCGGGCACGATTCCGGCACCTCGTAGCTGCGGCCGCAGTGGTGGCACAGGAAAGAAGGCCCTTTCCCCGTGTGGTAGGTCAGGGGGACATCGCAGCGCCTGCACCTGGCCACGTATCCGCAGTTCCGGCAGATGACAAAGGTGGAAGTTCCCCTCCGGTTCAGGAATAAGATAGCCTGCTCTCCGGCGTCAAGGGTTTTCTCCAGGGCCCTGATCAGCACCCGGCTGAAGATCCCCCTGTGGCCGGCCCTGAATTCCTCCCTCATGTCCACGATCTCCACAGGGGGAAGCCCGGAAGAGTAAAGGTCCTCTCTCTCCTTAACCAGGAAAGCAGGCCCTCTTCCCTTGAGGTCCCCGGGGCTCCAGAGGATGCGCCTGGGAAGCTCCAGAAGCCTGATCTCCCCTTCCCTGGCCCTGTGGAAGGTTGCCAGGTCGGGAGTGGCGCTCCCCAGGATCACCACTGAGCCAGTTATACGGCCCAGCTCCAGGGCCACATCCCTGGCGTGGTAGTAAGGCCTCTTCTGGCTCTTGTAGGAACGATCGTGCTCCTCATCCACCACTATGAGGCCTGGGTCAGGGAGGGGGGCGAAGACAGCGGAGCGGGGACCTATAACTATGCTCACTTCCCCTCGCCTTATCCTCCACCACGTATCGTATCGCTCCCCCAGAGAGAGCTTGCTGTGGATCACCGCTATCTTCCCCGGGAACCGGGAACCGAAGCGGTGAACAGTCTGGGGCGTGAGGGAGATCTCCGGAATCAGGACTATGGCCTGGCGACCCCGGCGGAGGGTTTCCTCTATCGCCCTCAGGTAGATCTCCGTCTTGCCGCTCCCGGTAACCCCGAAAAGGAGGTAAGGGGCGAACTCCCCCCTTTCAATCCCCTCCTTTATTTCCCCCCACGCCCTCTCCTGGTCGGCAGTGAGGATTGGAGGGACGGCCTCTTCAAAGACCAGGCCCGATAAGGGGTCCCTTGCCACCTCCTCCCTGACCAGCCTTATGAGCCCGGCTTCCTCCAGCTCCCGCAGATGCCTGAAAGCGCACCCCGTTTCGGCGTAGAGGTCCCCGGCCGAAACCGGCTTTTTCTCGCGGTAAAGGGCCTCCAGGATGCTAAGGTAGGTGGAAAGACCCCATTCCTCCCGGGCCAGTCGGGAAGCTTCTTCCGGGGAAATGGCCAGGAGGACCAGCTCCTCCTCTTCCACGATCCTGGCCAGGCCTTTTTCTTCCAGGGATTTTATGGCGTTGCGGGCGTCGCCAAGCTCCTCCAGAGGTATCGGCTCCGGGGCCGAGATAAGCCTTTCCAGGATTGAGATCTGTGCTCTGGCGCGCCCGGGGGCGCTCTCCAGAGCTTTCGCCAGTTCTTCCAGTGGGGCAGCGGGAACCAGGAACCTGCGCGGGGGGATTATCCTGACCAGGCCTTCGCCCTCAAGCTGGCGGAGGTGCTGGCGGGAGGCGCCGGTAGCTTCCAGGACCTCCCTGGTGGAAGGCAATGGGCTGGAGCGGGAGAGGTATTCCAGGATTTCGGCTTTCCTGGACCTTTTCCGCAGCGGCTCAAGGAGGCGGGGCCAGTCCTTCCGGGGAGCGACCAGGAAGGCGTAAACGAGTCTTCTGGGAGCCACAGTGGGCGGGGTGAGGATCGGCTGGCGGATCACGATCCCATCCCTGATGAGCCTCCTGAGGGCGCTGCGCCACCCCCCCGGCCCCAGGAATTCCGTCAGCCTTTCAAAGCGGACCTCCCCTTTTTCCCGCAGCAGGTCCAGGATGGCTCTTTCCCATTTTCCCGAAGGCGCGAAGGAACTGGCTTCAGGGTTCAGGCGCAGGACGCTCCTGGCTTTCCCCCCCGTGCCCGGTGGAACCATCAAGGAGACGCACTCGCTTATGGGGGCAAGGTAATGCCTGCTCATCCACTCAGCAAGGCGGAGTTGATACGGTGGGAGGGAGAAATCCAGGAGGGCGGCGATGGGCTTCACCTCTTCCACAGGGGAGTAATCGCTCAGGGAGAAGATGACCCCCTGCACCAGCCTCGGTCCGAAAGGGATCAGAACCCCCCTGCCCACAAAGGCTTCGGAGCGGAATTCTTCGGGGATGAAATAATGGAAGCCGGGGAAGGGCTGCCCCCTGCGCGGCCTCAGGGGCAGGTTGACCACAACCTCGGCATAGGCCTTTTCACTCATCCCTCTCTTCCGAACCCAGCTCCTTCAGGAGTTGCCTCGCTCTGCGGCCGTAAAGGCTATCGGGGTAGAGGTCAAGCGCCTCCTTGAGGCAGCGGACGGCTTTATCCTTATGGCCCGCCCTGCGGTAGGCGAGGCCCAGGTTGAAGAGGCAGGCGGCTTCGTTCCTGAAGCCAATGCTTTCTTTGTATTTTTCCAGGACCTCTTCCAATATAGCGATGGCCTCCTGGAGGGCTCCACTCCGGATCTTGGCCACCCCTATGTTTATCCTGGCGATGCACTTGCTTGCATGATCAGGCCAGAGCCTGAGGGCGAGGTTGTAAAGGGAAACGGCCGTGGGGATATGCCCGGCGTTAAGGAAAAAGTTGCCAGCATCCACCAGTATCCTGGCGCGCATTGAAACCAGGTAGAGGATGATGAGGAAGAGGATGGGGTGGAGGGAGATCCCGGCTGCCCACGCCAGCAGGGAGAAGATGACGGTTACAGCCAGGCCTTCCGCAGCCAGCTGACCCGAAAGGCCGTAACCCCTTATGTAGCTCAATCCTCCGAAAGCCAGGATGAAGACAAGCCCGGTGACGAGGATAACAAGGGCAGGGTGATACATCGCCATCCCTCCGTTTAACGGTAAAAAGCGGCAGCCATGTAGCCTACCACGCTGCTGAAATCCCCGGTCACATCCCCCGAGTTGGCATACTTGAGGACCCTCGCCTTATCGGCCCCGAGCCCCTTTGAAGCCAGCATCACCGCCACGATGGGTCCTCCCCCGCAGGCTTCCGCCTTCCCCGAAGCCAGCGCTCTGGCCAGCCCCTCCGGGTCATAGCTCTCAACCTGGCTTATGATCACCCTGTCCAGGGAAACAGCTGTCCGGTAAGAGTAAAAGTGGGAGAGGTCGGAGCTTGCCACCAGCAGAGCCTTCCTTCCCTCAAGGACCCTTACCAGAGCCGAAGCCAGCTTCTGGCACTGGCCCAGGGACTGATCCCCCATCATTATCGGGACGAGCTTGAAATTGCCCAGGACATGCTGGAGGAAAGGGAGCTGGATCTCCAGCGAGTGCTCCTGATCGGCCTTGAGGAAGATGAAATGGAGCTCCTCATCAAGCCTGGCGATAATGTCCTCATCCAGCGGCACCTGGCCCAGCGGGGTCTCGTAGAAAGCGGCGGCGGTAAGGGCATAGCCGTCCAGGTAAAGCCTGTGGCTTGGGTGGACCACCACCACCGTATCAAAGGAGCGGCCTTCAAGTTGCTTGTAAGCGTAGGCAGCCACCTGGCCAGAGTAAATGTAACCGGCGTGCGGCGCTATAAGGCCTTTCAGTTCTCCCGGGACAGGCTCCACTTCAACCCTGGCCAGGAAATCGGAAATCATCCGGCGCAACTCTTCAGGCCTCCCCGGATACCATGTCCCGGCAATGACGGGTTTCCTTACCCCTTTAAGCTCAAAACCGGCCATAGCCAGAGCCTCCGCCTTTTCCTGAAAACATAATAACTCAAAAGCTGGCAGGAGGCAAGGGGTTTTGCATTATCCTTGCGGTTCTGGTATAAAGAAGCGGGCGGAAAAGAGCCCAAGCCTCACAGGAAAGCCGCTTTAGAGGCTCCCTTAGCCGGCAGTGGGGCTGCCTGTCCGCCCGTTAATCCACATCTTAGGAGGCTCCGCATGGAAAGAGCACTGGTAGCCTTTCTGTTAGTCGGTCTGACCATGTCGGCCTGCGCGCCCTCGCCAGAGCTCAAGCCCCAGGCGACTCTCACTTTCACCGCAACGCTAACTCCATCCCCCACGCTCGCCGCAACGGCAACCCCGACCCCATCACCCACGCCCACCGCAACGGCAACGCTGACCCCATCACCTGCGCCCACTGCAACAGCAACCCCGATCCCACCACCCACGCCCACCGCAACGGCAAAGCCAACGGCAACCCCAACCCCGCTCCCGAGGCGGCTTGCGACGGGAACTTTCATCAAGGATTCCCCGAGGGGTGGACATGGCGAGCTTACGATCAGAAACGAACTGAGCGGTCGGGATGCTGTAGCAGTCCTGACCCCTGCCGGCTCCGATTCCCCTCTGATCGCCGTTTACATCAGGGCGGGAGATTCTTTCACTGTCCAGGGCATTGAGGATGGCGCTTATGAGCTTTACTTCACCCTGGGGGAGGACTGGGATGATCAGCCCATGCGGTTTACCCGCAAGGCGAGGCTGGAGCGGTTTAAGGATCTCCTCTCCTTCCAAACCATCCCGGTGACCGGAGGAATTCAGTATACCTCAATTGAGGTGACTTTATACGCAGTCCCGGGGGGAACGGCGGAAACTGAGACTGTTCCGGAAGAGGGGTTTCCGGATCTGAGGCATTAGGCTGGACTTGGTCTGCGATGGGGGATACTTCCGTGGGGGGTGTCCCTCCGCTTTTTCTCTTTTCCCCCACCCCCGTTCCCTGCGGCTCAGCCGGGCTTCAGGCTCCCACTCGTGGCCGGGTTTCAGGAGGTGCCAACTCGCCCCCAATTTTTGTTTTTCGGGGGCACATCCCCCGAACCCCCTGGGAGGGGGCCTTGCCCCCTCCACCCCCATTTTTTCAATCGGGGGGTGCAGGGGAGCAAAGCCCCCA
>DAOUBN010000059.1:0-5624 GCA_034432815.1 Anaerolineae bacterium
ATGGCCAAGAAATGGGTATACATGTTCACGGAAGGCGGAGAATCCATGCGCGACCTTCTGGGGGGTAAAGGGGCTGGCCTTGCGGAAATGACCAGAGCAGGCCTTCCAGTTCCTCCGGGCTTCACCATCACCACCGAAGCCTGCAATGAATACTTCAAAAACGGAAGGCAATTCCCCGAAGGGATGTGGGAACAAACCCTGGAGGCCCTGAGGGAAATTGAGAAGCAGACTGGAAAGAAGTTCGGCGACCCCTCCAACCCTCTCCTGGTTTCGGTCCGCTCCGGCGCAAAAGTCTCCATGCCCGGCATGATGGATACCGTCCTCAACCTGGGCCTGAACGATGAAACCCTCAAAGGCCTGGCCCGCCTCACCAACAACGAGCGCTTCGCCTACGACGCCTACCGCCGCTTCATCCAGATGTTCGGCCGCATCGTGATGAAGGTGCCGGGCGAGAAGTTTGACGAGGCCTTTGAAAGAATAAAGGAGAAATACGGGGCCCAGAAGGACACGGACCTCGGGGTTGAAGCCCTGAAGGAGGTGGTGGAGGAGTTCAAGCGCATTTACAAGGAGCACATCGGAGAGGATTTCCCTTCCGACCCCTACGAGCAACTGCGCAAAGCCATCGCCGCCGTCTTTGAGTCCTGGTTCGGGAAGAGGGCTGTTGATTACCGCAACTTCTACGGGATCCCCCACGACTGGGGCACTGCCGTCAACATAGTGACCATGGTCTTCGGCAACATGGGGGATGACTCCGGGACCGGCGTGGCCTTCACCCGCGACCCCGCCACCGGTGAAAAGGTGCTCTGGGGCGAGTACCTCCCCAATGCCCAGGGCGAGGATGTGGTGGCCGGCATCCGCACCCCTTACAAGATTGAAGAGCTCAAGGATAAGATGCCCGAGATCTACGAGCAACTGGTGAGGGTGTCGGACCTTCTGGAGCGCCACTACAAGGACATGCAGGACATGGAGTTCACCGTGGAGCGGGGCAAGCTCTGGATGCTCCAGACCAGGGCCGGCAAGCGCACGGCCAAAGCCGCCGTCAAGATAGCGGTGGACATGGCCAGGGAGGGGATTATCTCCAAAGAAGAGGCCATAATGCGGGTCACGCCGGAGCAGGTGGACCAGCTCCTCCACCCCCGCTTTGACGAGAAGGCTAAGGAGAAAGCCAGGGCTGAAGGCCGCTACCTGGCCAGAGGCCTGAACGCCTCCCCCGGCGCTGCCACTGGAATAGCTGTTTTTGACGCCGATACCGCCGAAGAACTGGGCAAGAAAGGGGAGAGCGTGATCCTGGTGCGCCCCGAAACCTCCCCCGATGACGTCCACGGGATGCTGGTGGCGAAAGGCATCCTGACCCAGCACGGAGGAGCGACCTCTCACGCCGCTGTGGTGGCCAGGGGACTCGGAAAGCCCTGCGTCGCCGGTTGCGAGGCCATCCGCATTGACCTGGCCCGCCGCCTCTTCACTGTCAACGGCCAGGTGGTGAAGGAGGGGGACATAATCTCCATTGACGGCTCCACCGGCGAAGTCTTCATAGGGGCAATCCCCACCATAGAGCCCAGGCTTGAGGAAGAAGAAGAACTCCTCACCCTCCTCTCCTGGGCCGATGAGGTCCGGAAGCTTGGCGTGTGGGCCAATGCCGATTACCCCAGGGATGCCAAGCAGGCCCGCGACTTCGGCGCCGAGGGGATTGGCCTGTGCCGCACCGAGCACATGTTCTTTGAGCCCGACCGCCTCCCCATTGTCCACCAGATGATCCTGGCCGAGACCCTTGAGGAGCGCCAGGCGGCTCTGGACAAGCTCCTCCCCATCCAGAAGGAGGACTTCAAGGGCATCTTCCGGGTGATGGAGGGCCTCCCGGTAATAATCCGCCTGATTGACCCTCCCCTGCACGAATTCCTCCCCAAGTATGAGGAAATCCTGGCGGAAGTGACGGAACTGAGAGTCCGCCTTGAATACGAGAAGGACAGGGAAGACCTCAAGACCCGCCTCGCCGAGAAGGAAGCCCTCCTGCGGAAAGTCGCCGCCATGCGGGAGGCCAACCCCATGCTGGGCTTCCGCGGGGTTCGCCTCGGAGTCCTCTGGCCCGAAATCAACCGGATGCAGGTCAGGGCAATAATGGAGGCCGCCTGCGAGCTCACCAAGGAAGGGCTCAGGGTCTACCCCGAAATTATGATCCCCGTCACCGCCAACGCCAACGAGCTCAAGATCCTCAAGGAGCTTGTTGACGAGACAGCTCGCAAGGTCATGGAAGAGCAGGGGGTAACGGTAAAATACAAGTTCGGGACCATGATTGAGATCCCCAGGGCGGCCCTGACCGCGGCGGAATTCGCCCGCTACGCCGAATTCTTCTCCTTCGGGACAAACGACCTGACCCAGACGGTCTACGGCATCTCAAGGGACGACGCCGAGGGCAAGTTCCTCCTGGCCTATGTGGAGAAGGGTGTGATACCGGCCAACCCCTTCCAGACCCTGGACCGGGATGGGGTGGGCAGGATAATGAAGATGTGCGTGGAGGAGGCCCGTCAGGTCCGGCCCGACATAGAGATCGGCATCTGCGGGGAGCACGGCGGCGACCCGGCCTCAATAGAGTTCTGCCACCTCATCGGCCTGAACTATGTCTCGTGCTCACCGTTCCGGGTTCCCATAGCCAGGCTTGCTGCCGCCCAGGCCGCCCTCCAGCACGAATACGGCCTGAAGAAGAAAATCATCGTGTAAAAGGCTCAGGGGGCGGGGGTTATCCCTCGCCCCCTTTTCCCTGACTGGGGCCTCCCGGGCAACCTCCAGGTTGGGGACTCTGCTTCCAGCCCCCTAACTTCCCCCCTTGTAAACATGTGCTTGGAGGCGAGCGGCGAACCCGGTCAGCCCGCCCGCAAAGGGGAAAATCAGGGGGTGGAAGAGGCAGAGCCACCCCCCGGGGGATGCAGTGGGCGTCCCCCTTAGAAAGGGGGTGCAGGGGGGCGAAGCCCCCATGCCGGGGGGCTGTGGGGGGTGTCCCCCCACCCTTTCCCTCTTCTCCAGATGGAGTGAACTGGAGGCGAGCGGCGAACCCGGCCAGCCTGCCCGCAAAGGGGAAAATCGGGGGGTGGAGGGGGCAGAGCCACCTCCCGGGGGATGCAGGGGGTGTCCCCCCGCTCGCCCACGAGAGGGGCCCTTAGAATTTACACCGTGGGGTCCCTTAAAAGAGCAAATTTTCCGGAGGCTGAACCATGGAATGCAAGAAAGAGAGGAACCTCAAAATCTGCACCTGCACTTACGAGCCGTGCGACAAAAAAGGCATCTGCTGCGAGTGCATAGCCTACCACCGGCGCATGGGAGAACTTCCCGGCTGCCTTTTCCCGCCTGAAGTGGAGAAAACCTACGACCGCTCAATAAAGCGCTTCGTCACAGCCTACAAACACCTTCTCTGAGGAGGCAGGCAGAATGGCTCTGGGCGATTTTCCAGGCAAAGGCAAAGTGGCAGTCCTGCGCACAACCCCTGAAACAGTCCTTGAAGACTACAAGCGCCTTATGAAACTGGCCGAATACGAGAAAGCCCTCCCCAGAGATCGGGAAACCATCTTAAAGATAAACATTTCCTGGCAGACCTGGTATCCGGCCTGCTCCACAACCCCCTGGCAACTGGAAGGGGTCATCCGTACCCTTCTGGAAGACGGCTACACCCGCATCTGGGGCGCCCACAACCGCACCGTAGTGGTGGACGCCTACATCGGCGAGCGCAACAACAAGCACAAATACGTCTGCGACAAATACCTCATCCCCAGCATCCACCTATACGAGCCCCACATCCGCTGGATCCGCTACGAACCCAAACACGAACTCCTGGTCCTCCATAAAATCTACCCTGAAGGCATCCACATCCCGGAGGTTTTCATCGGCAAGAACATAATCCACCTGCCCACCGTAAAGACCCACGTTTTTACCACCATAACCGGGGCGATGAAGAACGCTTTCGGCGGGCTCCTGAACGAAAAGAGGCACTGGACCCACGCCGTGATCCACGAAACCCTGGTGGACCTCCTCACCATCCAGCAGGAGATCCACTCCGGGATTTTCGCCGTGATGGATGGGACTTTCGCCGGGGACGGAGCGGGGCCAAGAGCAATGCGCTGGCACGTCAAGAACGTGATCCTGGCCAGCGCCGACCAGGTGGCCATAGATGCCATATCGGCTAAGATGCAGGGCTTTGACCCGATGAGCATCCCCTTCATCCGGATCGCCCACGAGAAGGGGCTCGGCATCGGCGACCCCGATCAGATTGAGATAGTGGGGGAGGACAGGGACTGGGTCCTCTCCCAGAACTGGGGGTTCAAGCAGGAAGATACTTTCGCCAGCCGCGGCCAGAAGATGATCTACCACGGCCCCCTCAAGCCCTTTGAGAACATCCTCCTTCGCTCCCCCTTAGTTCCCTGGTCCTACATCGCTTCCCGCTTCTACTACGATGTCTTCTGGTATCCGGTCATAGGCCACAGGAGGGTGAAAGAGGCCCTGGAAACCCCCTGGGGCAAGCTCTTCAAGGAATACGGCGATGGGAAAGTGGTCTTTTCCAAACCCGACCCGGTGGCCCTTTCGGTGGTGCTGGGGGCGCTGGTCCTTGGAGGAATGGGGCTGAGGGCGCTGTGGAGGTTGTTCAGAAGGTGAGGGGGAGGGCTGCTTCCGCCCGAACGTTATGGTCAGGGGATTTGTGCTGTGGGTTTTCTACAACCTCTGGCGCCGCCGTATAGGGTGGTTTCCTTTCGGGGCAATCATTCTGGCAACGGCACTGGCAGCAGGGATTGCCTCTTCCCGCCTCTTCCTGGCTCTTGGCGCCCTCTTCGCCCTGGTCAGCTTCTGGGCTTACCGGAGCGGTTTCCTCCACTTCAGACCTGAAGCCATCCCCGTGGAGAAAGGTTCCCCACTGGGTCCGGAGGAAAAGGTATTCGTGCGGGCTTCCGGCCCCTTTGAGGTGGAAAGGAAGCAGGGGTATTTTGTGGACCTGGCAGCGGCCTTTGAGGGGTTTGAGACTGGCGAGAAAGTAGTGATGGCCTATGTCCCGCCGTCCCCCTTCTGGCCCAGGGGGGAAGTGGGGATGTGGTATTTCTTTTTCAGGCCTGAGGAAGTGAAGAAAGCGGAGTGGGGGCGCCTCTTCTTCGGCCTTCGCTCCCTCCCGGCCCTCAAAATCACATGCCACACCTCAAGGGGGCCTCTATCCCTCTACCTGGCTTCTGCCGAACCATCCCGGCTTGAGAGGATAAGGCAATTCTTGGGGCAACATGAAAGAGGGGCGGAAGGGCAAAAGCCTCTCCCCGATGGTCCGATGGGCGTCCCCAAAAAAGAGGGAAGTGCAGGGGGCAAAGCCCCCATGCCGGGGGACTGTGGGGGTGTCCCACGCTCCTTTTTCTCTTTTTCCCACCCCCGTTGCCCGCGGCTCAACCTGGCTTCAGCCTCCCACTCGTGGACGGGCTTCAGGAGATGCCAGCTCGCCCCCATTTTGTTTTTGTGGGGGGACACCCCCCACTTCCCCCCGTCAGGGGGACTCCGTCCCCCTGCACCCCCTGTTTTTCCCCTTTCATGGGGGTGGAGGGGGCTTTGCCCCCTCCCGGGGGGTCTGGGGGGTGTCCCCCCAGGAAAAACAAATCAAGGGGCGA
>DAOUBN010000060.1:0-4409 GCA_034432815.1 Anaerolineae bacterium
TTGCTGCGGAGGAGAGGGCCATGCAACCCCTCAGGGAACTTTCAGGGGAAATTGAAAACCTGGCCAGAGAAATCCGCGAGCTCCGGGAAAAGCTCGGCAAAACTGGCGAAATCAGGCTTCCAGAACTGAAGAAAAGCCTGGCGAGCCTCCTGGAGATATCCTGGAAGCTCAAGATCCTGGAGGGAACATCTGAACGTTTGCTGTCCTTATCCCGGGAGCTGGAAGCTTCCCTCGGAGGCTACGCCCTCAGCGCCTCCCTCCTTTCCCACCTCCACAGCCTGACCCGCACCCTCCTTTCATCCCCTGAAGCCTCCATCGCCAGCGCAATGGCCGAAACCCTTCAGAAAGCCCTGAACGCCGGAGCTATCTGCGCCCTGTTCCCGGCGTCCGGCCCGGAGAAGTTCCGGCAGGAGCAGTGGCTCGGAGAAGCCCCAACCGAAGAAGTTTGCCGGGAACTGGAAAAAGCTTTCAGGAACCCTGGGCCAGCCTTAAAAGGCAAAGGGATGGTGATCCCCCTGAGGGGGCTCAAAGGCCCCAAAGGCATGCTTTACATTGAGACCGAAAACCGCGGGCCCCAGGAGATGGCCTTCGCCGAATCCATCGCCTCCATCGCCGGACTCGCCATGGAGGCAAAGGAGCTGGCCGGAGAACTGGATAGGACCCTATACGAGCTGGCCAGGCTCCAGGCTGTAAAGGAGCAGGAAGAACTGGAGAAAGACTACATAAGAGCCCTCTTCAGGCGCTTCGTCTCCCCTCAGGTGGTGGAGAAGCTGGCCTCCGACCCCTCAATCCTCAAGCTTGGCGGAGTGCGGCAGGAAATCACCATCCTCTTCGCCGATATCCGGGGCTTCACAGCCCTGAGCGAGAAGCTACCCCCTGAGAACCTGGTGAAGACCCTGAACCAGTATCTTTCCATCGCCGCCGACGCTATCCTGGAGGAGGAAGGGACGCTGGACAAGTTCCTGGGGGATGCCGTCATGGCTTTCTTCAATGCCCCATTCCCCCAGGAGCAACATGTCCTCAAGGGAGCCAGAGCCGCGCTGAGGATTAAAAAGAGGCTGGAAGAACTCCACGCCCGGAACGCCCTCCCCCTCAAGCTTTACTTCGGCATCGGCCTGAACGTGGGGGAGGCGGTGATCGGGAACATAGGCACATCAATGCAGATGAATTACACCGCCATTGGGGACTGCGTGAACGTGGCCAAGCGCTTGCAGGAAATGGCCAGGCCGGGCCAGATCCTCATAAGCGCCGCTGTCTACGAGCGGATAAAGGACAGAGCCTTTGTCCGCACCCTCCCGCCCACCTCAATCCCCGGCAAATCGTCGCGCGAACAGATCTACGAGCTCCTGGACCTCCTGGAATGAAGATGATTTTCAAAGCGCGCCCTGAAGACTTTGTAGTGAGGGAAATCCTCAGAATTGAGCCTCAGCCTTCCGGGTCGTATTCCCTCTACCGGCTCACCAAAAGGGGGATTTCCACCCTCCAGGCCCATGCTCGCCTGGCTTCAGCCCTGGGGGTAAGGCCATCGGCCATTGCTTTCCCCGGCCTGAAGGACAAGAAGGCCGTAGCGAGCCAGTTCTTCTCCCTGAAGGGGAAAGGGCCTGAGGAGGTTAAGGGGCCTGGCTTTTCGGCGAAGCTGGTGGGCTTCTTCCACCGCCCCCTGAGGCCGGAAGACATCCAGGCCAACGAGTTCACCCTCACCCTGAGGCTCATACCGCCCGATGCAGTGCCCGCCCTTGAGGAAGCCCTGGGGGGAATCCGGGAGGATGGCCTCCCCAACTACTTTGACCGCCAGCGCTTCGCCTCCATGGGCACCGGCGGAGAATTTCCGGGGAAGAAAATCCTCCAGCGGGACGCCGAGGGAGCCCTCAGGCTTTACCTGACAGCCCCGTCTCCCCTGGACCCCCCTTCTTGCCGGGCTTTCAAGGAAAAAGCCCGGGAACTCTGGGGGCGGTGGGATGAACTGCTCAAGGAGGCCCCCTCCCCCTCAAACTTCCGGAGCGTCCTCACCTACCTCAAGGATCACCCCGCGGGATTCCGGAAGGCCCTGAACCTGGTGACGCCCAGGGTTCTGACCCTCTTCCTATCCTCCTACCAGAGCTGGCTCTGGAACAGGCTGGCGGGAAGGTTCATCCGGGAGAAGCTGAATGGAAACGGGGTTCCCTTCTCAGAGCTGGAAATAGCCGGAGAAACCCTCCCTTTTCCCCTTCGCCTGCCAGAAGGATTGAGGGAGGAGCTTGCGGAGCTCGTCCTGCCCTTCTTCCACCACAGGGCTGTCTTTGAAGGGCCGGAGCTTTCGCGCCTGGCCCGGGAGATCCTGGAGGAGGAAGGCCTTGAACTGAGGGATTTCAAAGCGCGCATCCTTGAGAAAGCTTACCTGAGCCGCGGCGGAAGGAGGCTACTCCTTTTCCCCCAGATCCTGGACTGGAGCTTCGGGGAGGATGAGCTGAACCCCGGAGCCATAAAAATGGGGCTGCGGCTCCTCCTCCCGCCCGGCTCTTATGCCACCCTGGTGGTGAAAGCGGTAGCTCTCAGGGCTATCAGTAGTAAATCAGGGCATGAATAGGATATTTGGAGAGCCTCTCGCGGCCTTTGAGATAGGTCAGGTCAATGAGGAGGGCTATGCCCACCACTTCGCCGCCGAGCCTTTCCACCAGTTTGGCGGTGGCTTCAAGGGTTCCCCCTGTGGCCAGGACATCGTCAAAGAGGAGGACCTTTTGCCCAGGCTTTATGGCATCCTTGTGGATTTCCACCGCGTCGGTCCCGTATTCCAGGGCGTATTCCTGCCGGACGGTTTCGGCGGGGAGCTTCCCGGGCTTCCTGGCGGGGACGAAACCCGCCCCCAGCTTGTAAGCAAGGGCCCCGCCGAAGATGAAGCCACGTGCCTCAACGCTCACCACCAGGTCTATCCCTTTACCCATGAAGGGCTCGGCCAGGCGATCCACTGCTTCCCGGAAAGCCTCGGGGACTTTGAGGAGCGTGGTGATGTCCCTGAAGATGACTCCAGGCTTGGGCCAGTCCGGAATATCCCGAATATACTGGGCAAGGTCCATCTCCCCCCTCCTTGGTGGATTTCAGTCCAGACACCATTTTAATTGAGGAGAGGGAAAATGGCAACCAGGTTTCTGACCCTGCTTTTGACCTTTGCGCTCCTGTCAGGCTCTGGCTGCGCAACCCGGCCTTCTCCCACCCCTGTGCCCACCCCGACCCCCATTCCCCTGCCCGCTCCTGAAACCACCCCGCCGCAGGAGATAAGCCTTGCCCTCTGGCTGCCCGATGAACTCTTCCTTGAGGGCAAGCCGGGAAAGGAGGTCCTGGAAGAAGAGATAAGCTCCTTTGAGCAGGCTCACCCCGGGGTCAAGGTCAAGGTTTACATCAAGAAAGCCAGGGGGAAAGGCGGGATCACCGAACTGCTCCTCAGCGCTCGCGAGGTGGCTCCCCTGGTCCTTCCGGATCTGGTGGTAATGGATGCCTCAGAAGCGGCGTGGGTGGGCGAGGGGCTCTTCCAGCCCCTGGAAGAGGCTCCCGAAGGCCTTTTCCCCTTCGCCGTAAACCCGAATTTCGTCTACCTGGCGGCAGATGTGGACCACCTGGCCTTCAATACCGGGATGATAACATCTCCCCTTTCCAGCTTGCTGGGCGCCGGGGAAGGCGGGAAGGGGCTGCTCCTTTTCCCCTCCGGGGAAATACTGGCGGCTCAGTATCTCGCCCTGGGCGGGCGCTTCCCTGGCATCCAGGAGGCTCCCCTGGCCGAAGCGTTGAATCTCTGGCAGAAGGGACTGGAAAGCGGGGCGATTTCACCTTTATCCCTGGAACTCAAGGGGCCTGAAGAGGGATGGAAGCTGTATCTCTCCGGAAAAGCGGCCATGGTGGGGGTCAGGGCTTCCCTGTTTTCAGCTTACCGGGATAAGCTCCGCCAGACGGCCTCCGCCCCCCTGCCTTCTTTTGCCCCTGTAGCATGGGGGTGGGCGGCTGGGATCGCATCGCGGGAACCTGAGCGGAAAAGGGCTGCCAGGGAGCTGGTCAGGTGGCTCCTTCAGCCCGGGCGGAACAGGGAATGGGCCCTGGCCGCTAACCTCCTCCCCGTGCACCGGGAAGCTTACTTTCAGGGGGGAGACCCCTACCTTCTTTTCCTTTCCAGGCTGCTGGAATCAGCCCATTCGGCTCCCCCCTCCACACTTTTAAGGCCGATGGGGGAAGCTCTCCAGAGGGTGCTCTCGGGTGAAGCAACCCCCGAGGAAGCGGCTCGCAGCGCAGCGATCTCAACCCCTTAAATTGGGAAAACAGGGGGTGCAGGGGGATGAAATCCCCCTGACGGGGGGAAGTGGGGGGTGTCCCCCCACAAAAACAAAATTGGGGGCGAGCTGGCGACCCTTGAAACCCGCCCACGAGTGGGAGGCTTAAGCCAG
>DAOUBN010000061.1:0-4144 GCA_034432815.1 Anaerolineae bacterium
TCCGTCCCCCTGCACCCCCTGCTTTTCCCTTTCGTGGGGAGGTAAAGATGGCTCGCCCCCTCCCAGGGGGCCTGGGGGGTGTCCCCCCAGAGAAACCAATCAAGGGGCGAGAAGGCAACTCCTTCAACCCGGCCACGAGGGGGCCCCTTAACCACGGCGAGCCCCGAGCAAACGAGGGTGGGGAAAATTGGGGTGCAAGGGGCGAAACCCCCACGCCAGGGACTGCGGAAGGCGCTCCCCTGCTTTTTCCTTTGACCGCTCACCCAGACCGGTGATATAATTCCCCCATGAAAAAAACGGCTTGAGGTTCAGGATGAAAGTCACCCTGATAAGGCCTTCTTATTACTTGCCCGACGGCAGGGTCCACAAGCTCAAAAGGCCATACCTAATAAGCGCCACCCTCCCCCACCTGGCCGCTCTCACCCCTGAAGATGTGGAAGTGGAACTGGTGGAGGAGAACGTCCAGGACATCAACTTTGATACGGACGCCGACCTCATCGGCATCACGGCCATGATCAACACCGCCCCCAGGGCCTACGATATAGCCGATGAGTTCCGCCGCCGGGGGAAAAAAGTAGTCCTGGGAGGAGTCCACTTCTCCTCCATCCCCGAAGAAGCCATCCAGCATGCCGATGCCGTGGTTATAGGCGAAGCAGAGGATGTCTGGCCCCAGGTCCTGCGGGACTTCCAGAAAGGGGAAATGCGCCCCTTCTACAGGAGAGCAGGCTGGGCTGACCTGTCCAGGCTCCCGACCCCAAGGTATGACCTCCTCCCCTACAAGCGCTTCCCCTTCACTTTCTATCCCGTCCAGACCAGCAGGGGTTGTCCCCACAACTGCGATTTCTGCGCCGTCACCAGCTTCTACGGCCACACTTACAGGCTCCGCCCTGTGGAACATGTGGTCAGGGACGTCAAAGCCACTGGAAGCCGCTACATCTTCTTCGTGGACGATAACTTTGCCGTGAACAAAAAGCGGACTCTGGAACTATGCCAGGCCCTGAAGCCCCTCAAGATAACCTGGGTGACCCAGGTGGAAATCACCGCCGGGACCGATCCCGAAGTATGCCAGGCCATGGCCGAAAGCGGATGCAGGGCGGTCGTGATCGGAATTGAATCCGTAAGCCCTCAGAGCCTGGAATCAGTCCACAAGAGGCACAACCTCTCCCTCCTGAAGGACTACCCCAGGATAATCCGCAACTTCCAGGAAAACGGTATAGCCGTGGTAGCCAGCGTAATTTTCGGGATGAACGGCGATACTCTCCAGAGCCTGCGGCAAACCGTGAAGTTCCTCATAGACAACCAGGTGGCCGGCGCTATGTTCTACACCCTCCTGCCCTACCCTGGGACGCCTCTGGCAAAGCGCCTGGAGAGGGAAGGACGCATCCTCACCAGGGACTGGAACCTTTACGATGCCCGCCACGCTGTTATAAAGCCCCTGAACATGGAGCCGGGGGAACTGGAAGAAGCCCTCATGGAAGCCTACCGGCGCTTTTACGCCCTCGCCTCCATCGTCAAAAGGCTCTTCCTGCCCCCGAGGCCATACCTCTTCCCCCTCCTCCTCTACAACCTGGAATACAGGTGGGCTGCAATAAAGGGGACTCTTGGGCTGCTGACCCAGTAGGAGCGGAAAGGGATGGCTGGAAAATTCGGGAATGCTTTGATGCCGAGCACAGCCCCAACCGAGCGCAAAGTCTTCAACAACCTCCCCGGCCTCTACCCGACAGAGGATTGGGTCGCCTACTACTGGGCAGTGAGGGAAGACGGGAAACTTGAAGAGAAAAGAGCCATCGTGCAGCTCCCCCTGGGCTTCTCCCGGGTCTGCCCAGAAGTGGAAGTGGGCCAGAACGGATGCATTCTCCACGTGCGCCGGTGGGGCTTTGCCTGCTACCCCTCCCTTCTTGAAGAAATGGGCTTTGACTTCACCCCCCTCCTCACCCGCAACCGCAACCTCTTCCCCGACGATGAGCATGAGATAATGCACCTGGCCTTCAGGATAACCCACTTTGAGCTGCCCGGCTACTTCATCATCGCCAGCGATGAGCACCCCTTCCTCTTCTTTGACCCCGAAGGGGTCCTCAAAGGATCCTACACCCGCTGGTATACATACCTCGGAGCCCTGGCTTACATGGTCTCAGGGGGCAAAGTGGGCGCGGGGTTCATAAGGCTTGAAAAGGAGATGAGAAAACTCTACCGGGAAGCAGTCTTAATCCTCAAAGAAGCCATGGAGGAGGGAAGATGAGCGAGCTGGAAGCCCTGGAGAGGGAATGGGAAGAGAAAATCCTCAAGCCTGCCCTGGCCAGAGCGCCCGAGCGCAAAAAGCGCTTTGAAACCCATTCGGGCATTGAAGTCAAGAGGCTATACACCCCAGCCGATACCGAAGGCCTTGATTACGCCAGGGACCTGGGCTTTCCCGGCTCTTACCCCTTCACCCGCGGCATATACCCGACCATGTATCGGGGACGCCTCTGGACCATGAGGCAGTATGCGGGCTACGCTACCGCTGAGGAAACCAACGCCCGCTTCAAATACCTTCTGGAACAGGGGCAGACAGGCCTCTCGGTTGCCTTTGACCTTCCAACCCAGACCGGCTACGACGCCGACCACCCCATGGCCCTGGGAGAAGTGGGGCGAGTCGGGGTGGCGATAAGTTCGCTTGAGGACATGGAGCGCCTCTTTGACGGCATCCCCCTGGATAAAGTTTCCACTTCCATGACCATAAACGCCACCGCCCCCATCATCCTGGCCATGTATGTGGCCGTCGCCAGAAAGCAGGGAGTTGACCCCAAGCTTCTGGACGGCACGGTCCAGAACGACATCCTGAAAGAGTATGTGGCTCGTGGAACCTACATCTTCCCGCCTGAGCCCTCCCTTCGCCTGACCGTGGACATCATGGAATACTGCAGCCGGGAACTGCCCCGCTGGAACTCCATAAGCATAAGCGGCTACCACATAAGGGAAGCCGGGGCCACTGCCGTCCAGGAACTGGCCTTCACCCTGGCCAACGGCATCGCCTACGTTGAGGCTGCAGTGAAACGGGGGCTTGATGTGGACTCCTTTGCCCCGCGCATCTCCTTCTTCTTCGGTGCCCACAACAACCTGTTTGAGGAGGTGGCCAAGTTCAGGGCGGCCCGCCGCCTCTGGGCCAGGATAATGAAGGAGAGGTTCGGGGCCAGGAATCCGGCCTCCTGGATGCTCCGCTTCCACACCCAGACCGCGGGGTGCACCCTCACCGCCCAGCAGCCCCTCAACAACATCATCCGGGTGACGATCCAGGCCCTGGCGGCCGTCCTGGGAGGGACCCAATCCCTCCACACCAACTCCTACGATGAAGCCCTTGCCCTCCCCAGCGAGGAAGCCGTCCGGATAGCCCTCCGAACCCAGCAGATCATCGCCCACGAATCGGGCGTGACCGACACCGTTGACCCCCTGGCCGGAAGCTACTACGTGGAAAGCCTGACCAATCAGATTGAAGAAAAAGCTGAAGAATACATAAAGCGCATAGACGCCATGGGCGGAGCCCTGAGGGCCATAGAGACGGGCTACATCCAGCGGGAGATTATGGAAAGCGCTTACCGCTACCAGAAGGAAATTGAATCCCGCGAGCGCATTGTGGTGGGGGTCAACGAATACGTGATGGAAGAAGAGAAGCGCAGCCTCAAGCTCCTCAAAGTTGACCCTGCCGTCAGGGAAAAGCAGATCGCCCGGCTTCAGGAGCTGCGCCGCCGCCGCGACAACGCCAGAGTCCAGGAACTCCTGAGCAAGCTGGAAGAGGCAGCGAGGGGTACCGAAAACCTGATGCCTGTAATCCTGGAGTGCGTTGAAGCCTACGCCACCCTTGGCGAGATCTGCGATGTCCTGAGGAAAGTCTTCGGGGAATACAGAGCCCCGGTCCTGCTGTAGAGAAGGAAGCCAGGGGCAGAGCCCCCTTCCGAAAGACTGCGGGAGGCGTCCACCCAAAGGGAGTGGAGGGCACGAAGCCCCCTCCCGGGGGGTGTCCCCCAAAATCGGGGGATGCAAGGGGCGAAGCTCCCATGCCGGGAAGCTGCGGGGGGTGTCCCCCAGGAAAACAAATCAGGGGGGTGGAGGGGGCTTGGCCCCATCCCGGGGGGCCTGGGGGGTGTCCCCCAAAATCGGGGGGTGCAGG
>DAOUBN010000062.1:0-3472 GCA_034432815.1 Anaerolineae bacterium
GGTCTGCTGGAAGTGGCTTCTCGCCCCTTTGATTGGTTTTTCTGGGGGGCGCCCCCGCAGCCCCCGGCACTGGAGCAAAGCCCCTGCGCCCCCCATTGATTATGGAGCGAACGTTTGAAAGAGTCTCAGTAGGCCTTGAAGAGGACCCAGTATTGCCTGCCGGGGCCGCGGTGGAAGTAAATCTCAAAAGTCTCCCCCGTGTCCACCCTGACCACGAAATAATCCCTGTGCCTCCGGCGCCACCAGGGCTTCCTCAGGTCCACAAAGCGGCGGACCCCCTCAACCTCTACCACCCTGTATTCCCTGCCTCGCCAGATGATGACATCAGGGACGCCCGGCCTCTCTGAACATTTTACTTCAATCTCTTCGCTTATAAACCTGGGAAGGGCCATCTTCAGAAAAGCCTTGGCTGGACAACATCACCGGGATAGGGTATGCCCAGGTGTTCGTAAGCCCTGCGGGTCACAACCCTGCCGCGAGGCGTCCTTTCCAGAAAGCCTATGCGCATGAGGTAAGGTTCCACCACATCGGCGATGGTGTCGGGTTCCTCGCCCACGGCAGCGGCAATGGCTTCGGCCCCCACCGGGCCGCCATCAAACTTCTCAATTATGGTCAGCAGGATCTTCCGGTCCAATGCATCAAGCCCAATTTCATCCACCTCCAGGAGGTTAAGAGCTTCCCGGGCCACCTCCCTGGTTATCCTCCCGTCGGCCTTGACCTGTGCGTAATCCCTGACCCGGCGCAGGAGCCTGTTGGCCACCCTGGGTGTTCCCCGGGATCTGCGGGCTATTTCCTCAACCCCTCCTTCGTCTATCTCCACCCCCAGAAGCCTGGCAGACCGGCGGACTATCTGCTGCATGGCTTCAACGCTGTAGAAACCCAGCCTGTAAACCAGGCCGAAGCGGGAGCGAAGGGGTGAGGTCATCAGGGCGAGCCTCGTGGTGGCTCCGATCACGGTGAAGCGAGGTAGGGGCAGGCGGATGCTCCTGGCCGCAGGGCCTTTGCCTATCACGATATCCAGGCAGAACTCTTCCATGGCCGGATAGAGCAGTTCCTCCACAGGCCTGGCCAGACGGTGAACTTCGTCTATGAAGAGGATATCGCCTTTCTTGAGGTTGGAGAGGATGGAGGCCAGGTCGCCCGTGCGCTCAATGGCCGGGCCTGCCGTAATGTGGATATCGGCTCCCATCTCGTAAGCGATAACGTGGGCCAGAGTGGTCTTGCCGAGGCCAGGAGGGCCGTAGAGGAGGACATGATCCAGCGGTTCCCCTCGCTCCCTGGCGGCCTGAATGGCGATGCGCAGGTTTTCCTTGATCTGTTCCTGCCCTATGTATTCGTCAAGGGATCTCGGGCGCAGGGAGACTTCAGCCCTGGTTTCATCCCCTCTGGCCCTGGGAGAAACAACCCTTTCCTCCATAGATTCACCCTCCGAGGTAAATTATACCCCATTGGGGAACAGCGGCAAAGGAAAATGAGGGGTGTTCCCCCACAAAAACTAAAATGGGGGCGAGTTGCCAACCCCTGAAACCCGCCCACGAGTGGGAGGCTGAAGCCAGGCTTAACCGGAGCAAACGGGGGTGGGAAAAAGAGAAAAAGCCAGGGGGACACCCCCCGTATCCCTCCGGCATGGGGGCTCTGCCCCCTGCACCCCCCTCTTGGGGAACCCTCCTGGCTGAAGTTGACAAAAAAGGCGGATGCTTTATAATTCATCTGGACAGCTGAATATTGAAGGTCGCTGGGGGAGCTCGGGCGAGCCGGGCTGAGAGGGCGGACAATCCGCAAGGACCTCCGCCGACCCCGGAACCTGATCTGGGTAATGCCAGCGTAGGGAAGCGACGGTTTGAAAAGGACCGCAGGTCTTCCACGGCTGGCGGTCCTTTTTGATTTCCCTTAAAGGAGGAAAAAAATGCTGCCCATTAAAATTCAAAGGCCGCCGGAATGGGGGATAGAGCCAGTCCCCCAGAGCCACAGGATTATGGGTTTCATTGACTACTTCGCCCTCTGGTCAAGCCTCGGGGTTGGGCTGCTGGTGCTCCTGGCAGGCTCACTCCTTGTCCCCGGCCTCGGCCTCAAACAGGCCATGCTGGCCATCATCCTGGGAACCCTCACAGGTAACGCCCTCCTGGCCCTGGCAGGTTACATCGGGAGCAGGGAAGCAGTCCCTACCATGGTGCTGCTCCGGCCTGTCCTTGGGATAAGGGGCTCATACATCCCCACCGTCCTCAACATCCTTCAGCTCATCGGCTGGGGAGCCTTTGAGGTGATAATAATGGCCGAGGCAGCTTCCCAGATCACCCACAAACTCTTCGGATTCTCAGCCTTCGCCCCCTGGGTCGCCTTCTTCTCAATCTGGTGCACTCTGATGGCCATAGGAGGTCCCCTCATGGTGGTGAGGGACTGGATTGAGAAATTCGCCATCTGGCTCGTCTACGGGATCACGGTCTACCTCACCTGGTATCTCTTCAGCCACCACGACCTCGCAGCCCTCTGGAGGAAGCCTGGGACCGGGGGGCTTCCGTTCCTCATCGGGCTTGACCTGGTTATAGCGATGCCCGTCTCCTGGATGCCCCTCGTGGCCGATTACAACCGCTTCGCCCGAAGGGCCGGAAGCGCCTTCTGGGGAACTTACTGGGGATACTTCGTGGCCAACGTCTGGTTCTATGCCCTGGGAGCCCTCTTCGTCCTGGCCCTGGGGACAGGCGAGCTGATCCCGGCCATCCTCAGCCTGACCGGAGGGATGATCGCACTCCTCCTGATCCTCGTGGACGAAACCGATAACGCCTTCGCTGATATTTACAGCGCGGCCGTTTCAGGCCAGAACATCGTGCCCAGGGTCCCGCAGTGGGCGCTGGTGACAGCAACGGGGCTCATCTGCTTCATCCTCGGGGTCACGGTTCCAATAGCCCAGTATGAGAACTTCCTGCTCCTCATTGGCTCAGTTTTCGTCCCCCTCTTCGGGGTCCTGGCGGCCCAGTATTTCTTCGTGGAGAAAGGGGGATACAGGACCGAAGAGCTCTACCGGCCAGGCGGAAGTTACTGGTTTGCCGGAGGTTTCAACTGGAAGGGGATCCTGGCCTGGGCCCTGGGGATAGCCGTTTACCAGGCGGTGGTGCGGCTCCTCCCCTGGCTCGGGGCCTCAATGCCGAGCTTCGTTGTCGCTTTTCTGGCTCATCTGGCATTGAACTTCAAGGAGGTGAGGAGATGACCCAGACCAGGAAAGTGGCTTACGCCGTTGTCCTCACGGCCATCGCGGTGGCCCTCTCCCCCCTCTTCATCCCCGTGGGCATAACCAAGATCTACCCGGTTCAGCACATGGTCAACGTTATAGGGGGAGTTATCCTGGGGCCATGGTATGCCCTTGCGGTTGCCACGGCCACGGCCATAATACGCAACGCCCTCAACCTGGGGACAATCTTCGCCTTCCCCGGAGGGATGATAGGGGCCTTCCTGGCCGGGTGGGCCTACAGGCTCA
>DAOUBN010000063.1:0-18661 GCA_034432815.1 Anaerolineae bacterium
GTGCTCCCAGAAAAACAAATCAAGGGGGCAAAGAGGAAACTTCTGCCCTTTGCCCACGAGTGGGACCCTGAACTCTGGCGAACCCTGAGCCCGCGAGGGTGGGTAAAATCAGGGGGTGCAGAGGGGCGAAGCCCCAATGCCAGGGGAGTGCAGGGAGTGCCCCCCTTTGTCAAGCCCCAGGAGTGATGATATAATGCATTCAAAATCAGGGCGAGAGGGTGGGGGGGAAAAGATGGCCAGGGATATCAGGATTGAAGAAGCCCCAAAGTTTGTGGGTGAAGAGGTCAGGATAAAGGGATGGCTTTACGGCAAGGTTGACAAGGGCAAGCTTCAGTTCCTCCAGATAAGGGATGGCACCGGAATAATCCAGGCCGTCGTCTTCCAGAAAAACGTCTCCCAGGAAGCCTTTGAAGCCGCCCACCGGGTGGGCCAGGAATCCTCCCTCATCATTGAAGGGACCCTCAAGGCAGAACCCAAAGCCCCTGGAATACCGGGCGGATACGAAGTGGAAGCCAGAGACCTCAAAGTGCTCCAGTTCGTTCAGGATTACCCGATAACCCCGAAGGAGCACGGGATTGAGTTCCTGATGGACCACCGCCACCTCTGGCTCCGCTCCACCCGCCAGTGGGCAATAATGCGCATAAGGGCCACGGTGATAAAGGCCATAAGGGACTGGCTTGACTCCCACGGCTTCATAAACATTGACGCTCCAATCCTGACCCCCGCCGCCTGCGAGGGGACCACAACCCTCTTTGAGACCGATTACTTCGGCCAGCCGGCTTACCTGAGCCAGAGTGGCCAGCTATACAACGAGGCCGCCATAATGGCCTTCGGCAAAGTATACTGCTTCGGCCCCACCTTCAGGGCTGAAAAATCCCGAACCCGCCGCCACCTCATGGAGTTCTGGATGGTGGAGCCTGAGATGGCCTTCGCCGACCTAGAAGATTGCATGCGGGTAGAGGAAGAACTCGTAACCTACGTGGTCCAGACCGTCCTGAGGGAAAGGGCCAGCGAGCTCAAGGTGCTGGAAAGGGATACCTCTCCCCTGGAGAAGGTGGAGCCGCCTTTCCCCCGAATCTCCTACGATGAAGCCCTGGAAATACTCAAAGAGGCCGGAGAACCCCTGGAGTGGGGCGAGGATTTCGGCGCACCCCACGAAACCATAATTTCCATGAGGTTTGAGAAGCCTGTCTTCGTCCACCATTACCCCACCCGGGCCAAGGCCTTCTACATGGAACCCGAGCCCGACCGCCCGGAAGTTTGCCGCTCAGTGGACCTCCTGGCTCCCGAGGGCTATGGGGAAATCATAGGGGGAGGGCAGAGGATATCGGACCCGGAGCTTCTGGAGCAGCGCATAAAGGAACATAACCTGCCGAGGGAAGCTTACCAGTGGTATATTGACCTCAGGAAGTTCGGGACAGTGCCCCACTCCGGCTTCGGGCTGGGGGTGGAGAGGACGGTGGCCTGGATATGCGGCCTCCAGCACATCCGGGAAACTATTCCCTTCCCGAGGACGCTGGGGAGGATTTACCCCTGAAAGGCCTGCCTCGCGGGAGGATTCAGTGCGCGCCTTCATAACGGGCATTGGGGGATTCGCCGGAAGCCACCTGGCGGAGTTCCTGCTGGAAAACACCGACTGGGAAATATCGGGCCTGATCCACCGCTCGCCCGGGAATGTCGCCCACCTCCAGGATAGAATCCACCTGGTCCAGGGCGACCTGGGAAACTACCAGAGCACGGAGGAAATCCTGGCGCAGATCCGGCCCCATTACATCTTCCACCTGGCTGCTATGGCTTTCGTCCCCGACTCCTGGCGGGATCCCTGGGGCGTCTTTGAGAACAACGTCCGGGGGCAACTCAACATCCTCCAGGCCGTGGTGAACCTCAAGCTTGATCCCCGAATCCTGGTGGTGGGCTCCAACGAGGAATATGGGGCAGTGCGGGAGGAAGAATTGCCCATCCGCGAAGATACTCCCCTTCGCCCCAATAACCCCTACGGTGTTAGCAAGGTGGCGCAGGATTTCCTGGGCCTTCAGTTCCACATATCCCATGGCCTGTATGTGGTCCGGGTCCGGCCCTTCAACCACACCGGCCCCCGTCAGAGGCCCGATTTCGTGATCCCGGCCTTCGCCAGGCAGCTGGCCGAAGCCGAGGCTGGCCTCCGTCCCCCGGTAATAAAGGTGGGGAACCTATCGCCCAAACGCGATTTCACCGATGTCCGGGATGTGGTCCGGGCTTACTACCTGGCCCTGACTAAAGGGAAGCCCGGGGAAGTCTACAACATTGGCTCCGGAAGGGCCTGCTCCATCGGGGAAGTCTTAGAGATGCTCCTCAAAATGTGCCGGGTGGAGGTCAGGGTGGAGCAGGACCCCTCCCTCATGCGGCCGAGCGATGTCCCGGCCACCCTCTGCGATTACTCCAAACTCCACCGCGATACCGGCTGGAGCCCCTCAATCCCCCTGGAGAAAACGCTGGAAGATGTCATGGCCTACTGGAGGGAAAAAGTCAAGGAGGCAAAATGAGCCCATACAAACGTCCCCCGGAAGTAGCCGCTCTGCCGCCAGAGGAATTCGTCCCGGTGATCGTGAAATACAGTTCCGCATCCCTCATGGCGGCAGGCCTTGTGGAAGGCCTCGCCCTCAGCCCTGAAGCCATCGCCCGCTTCGCCGAGGAAATCCTCAGGCCATGGCGGGAAGCCATCTCCCGCCACTTCCGCCTCATTCCCGCTACCGCCGTCAGGTTGAAAGCGGAAGAGCTAAAAGCTCTGGAGGAGGACCCGAGGGTTGAGGCAATATGGCTTGATAAGCCCGTCTACGCCCTCCTGGATGTCTCGGTCCCTCTAATAAGGGCACCTCAGGTCTGGGAAAGGGGTTTCACCGGGCGGGGGGTAAAGGTTGCGGTGGTTGACACCGGCATTGACTACCAGCACCCCGATTTTGCCGGGCGGATAGCAGCCTTCACCAGCTTCGTGGGAGGAGACGGGAGGGATGACCACGGCCACGGCACCCATGTGGCCGGGATAATCGCCGGAAGCGGGGAGGCATCTGGGGGGAAATACCGGGGGGTGGCCCCCGAAGCCCTGCTGCTGAGCGCCAAAGTCCTCCGGGCTGATGGCTCCGGGATGATGAGCGATGTCATGGCCGGAATAGAATGGGCTGTGGAACAGGGAGCAAGGGTCATAAACCTGTCCCTCGGCTCCCCCGGCCCATGCGACGGCACTGATGCCCTTTCGGCCATGTGCGATGCGGCAGTGAAGGCGGGGGTTGTGGTCTGCGCCGCCGCCGGAAACGATGGACCCGCCCCGATGACCGTGGGGAGCCCGGGATGCGCCCGGGAAGTCATCACCGTGGGCGCCTCCGACGACAAAGACCAGGTGGCTTCCTTCTCCTCCCGCGGCCCCACCGCTGATGGCCGGGTCAAGCCCGACATCCTCTTCCCCGGAGTCGGGATAGTCTCCTGCAGGGCCGGAGGGACATCCATGGGCAATCCGCTGGACGATTTTTATACCTCGGCCAGCGGGACGAGCATGGCCACGCCTCATGCATCAGGCGTCGCCGCCCTCCTCCTGGAGGCTTACCCGGATCTCACCCCGGCCCAGGTCAAGGCCAGGATGATGGGTTCGGCCATGAACCTGAAGCTGGACCCCAACACTCAGGGGGCAGGGAGAGGGGACGCCCTGGCGGCCCTGGAACTGGAAATGCCCCAGCCTCCAAAGCCGAAAGGCTGCCTCTATTTCATCAAAGCCCTGTTTGAAAGGAGGTGACCGCATTGCCGGCGAAGCGGGCCATCCTCCTGGCCTCTTTCAGCATCATCCTGACCCTTCTCCTCTTCAGGCTGGTTGGAGCGGAAGCTCCCTCTGTGCCCGGGAAAGTGGTGGTGAAGCTACGCCCTGGCTTATCGGGGCAATCCCTTCAGGCCCTCCTGGGCCGGGAAGCAGAGGTGATCGCCGAAATCCCGCCCCTCGGGGTCAAGGTCCTTTCGGTTCCTCGGGGGAAAGAAGGGGAATGGCTCGCCCGCCTCAGGGCGAGCCCCTTCGTGGAATACGCCGAGCCTGCCCGGCCCGTAAGAGCCCTCTTAGCCCCCAATGACCTTTACTGGTCCTATCAGTGGAACATGGGCCTCATCGGTGCCCCTCAGGCCTGGGATGTCACCACGGGCACCTCGGCCATAACGGTGGCCATAGTGGACACCGGGGTTGACCTTGACCATCCGGAATTTGCCGGGAGGATCGTCCAGGGCTGGGATTTCGTGAACAATGATCCTTCCCCCGACGACGATAATGGGCACGGAACTCACGTGGCCGGGATAGCCGCAGCCCGAGGGAACAACAACCAGGGGATCGCCGGGGTCGCCTGGAACGTGAAAATCCTGCCCCTGAAAGTTCTGGACAGTAATGGTTATGGCTATGATTACGATGTTGCCAGCGCGATTGTGAGCGCTGCGGATAAAGGGGCGAAAGTCATAAACCTGAGCCTGGGTGGCGACCCCTCCTCTGTCATGGCTGATGCGGTGAATTACGCCTACCAGAAGGGGTGTATCCTCGTGGCTGCTGCCGGGAACAATAGTGTAAATCGGGTGCTTTACCCCGCTGCTTATACCCAAGTTGTGGCAGTTTCGGCCGTGAACTATTATTCCGGAGTAGCATGGTATTCCAATTACGGGCCAGAGATTGAAGTGGCGGCGCCGGGAGGGGATGATAATAGCTTGTATGAATGGATTCTCAGCACGATTCCGGATGACGCTTACGGCTTTGCTTACGGGACCTCCATGGCTTCGCCCCACGTGGCGGGCCTGGCGGCCCTCATCTGGTCCGTGAACCCTGGCCTTACTGCGGCGCAGGTCCGCTACTGCATAACTTCCACAGCCGTTGATCTGGGCGCCCCCGGGCGTGACCAGTATTACGGCTACGGGGTGATCAATGCTGCTGATGCTCTCAAAGGGAAGCTGGCCGTCCGCCCCGGCTCAGTTTCTTTCCTCGCCGATGTTTCTGGCTTTGCAGGGCCCAGCACGGCGACAGTTTCGGTGGAAAATCCCGGGTGCGTGCCTGTGAGCTGGACGGCAGGCATAGCTCCGGCTTCCTGGCTGAGCCTTTCTGCCGGTGGCAGCCCGGTATTTCTGGATGCAAAAGGGGCCATCCGCATCACTGCCACTCTTCCGGCCACTTATGGCCTCTACACAGACCAGATCCTCATAACAGGCAGTGCGCCAGGGGGCCAGATTATCACGGCAAACATCCCCGTCACGCTCAGCTATCAGCCCAGCCTCCACCGGGTTTTCCTGCCGCTGGTGGCAAAAAACGCTGAAAAATAATCCTCCATCTTTTCTTTTTCCTCACCCTCGTTCCTTCAGGGTCCCACTCGTGGGCAAGGGTCCCTTTCGTGGGCGGGCTGCAGGGGTTGCCTTCTCGCCCCTTTAACTGGTTTCTCTGGGGGACACCCCCCGTCAGGGGGGCAGAGTCCCCCTGCACCCTCTTTTCCTGCAACCCGCCCGCGAGGGGGACCCTGAAGGCGGGCGAACCCTCAGCAAACGAGGGTAGGGGAAAAGAGTTGAAAAGCCTTGCTCGTCCTTCGGCGATTTTGACACAAAAGGGTTTTGGTGTTAAAATTAAATCAAAAGGAGGCGATTGATGGAGCGCAATTTCCCGTTGCCGTGCCCTGTGCCGAGCCTTTACCCGGGCCCCGGGTCTGGGCATGCCGGGTTATTGCCGGCTTGAGGTTTGGCGCAAAGGGGCCGGCCCCCAGACCTTGAGGGGGCCGGCCTTTTTAAATACCCCGAGGAGGAGAGCACTATGAGGGAAAAACTGGTTTCCCCCGCTGAGGACTTTTCCGAATGGTATACTCAGGTCATCCAGAGGGCAGAGCTGGCCGATTACTCCCCCGTAAGAGGGTGCATGGTCATAAGGCCTTACGGATACGCCCTCTGGGAAAACATCCAGCAGAGCCTTGACCGCCGCTTCAAAGAAACGGGCCACCAGAACGCTTACTTCCCCCTCTTCATCCCCTACAGCTTCATCCAGAAGGAAAGCCAGCACATCCAGGGCTTCGCCCCACAGCTCGCCATCGTCACCCACGGGGGAGGCAAGGAATTGGAAGAACCCTTAGTAGTAAGGCCAACATCCGAGACCATAATAGGCTACATGTATGCCCAGTGGATCCGATCCTACCGGGATCTCCCCGTCCTTATAAACCAGTGGTGCAACGTGGTGCGGTGGGAACTCCGAACCCGCCCCTTCCTCCGGACGATGGAATTCCTCTGGCAGGAAGGGCACACTGCCCACGCCACTTACGAGGAAGCGGAAGAGGAGACCCTCAAAATCCTGAACATTTACCGCGATTTCGCCGAAAATGAAGCCGCAATCCCCGTAATCCTGGGCAAGAAGAGCGAATCGGAGAAGTTCGCAGGCGCCCTCCACACCTACACAATGGAAGCGATGATGGGCAATAAATGGGCGCTCCAGGCCGCCACATCCCATAACCTGGGCCAGAACTTCGCCAGGGCCTTTGAGATCCGCTACCTGGACCGTAACAACCAGCTCCAGTATTGCTGGACCACAAGCTGGGGTCTGAGCACCCGCTTCATCGGAGCCATCGTCATGGTCCACGGGGATGAGAAAGGCCTCAAGCTCCCTCCGAAGCTGGCCCCAATCCAGGTCATAATCGTCCCCATATGGAGGAGCGATGAGGAGAAAGAGCGGGTCCTGGCCAGGATTGAGGAACTGAAGCCCCAGCTCAAAGCCTTCCGGGTTAAAGTTGACGACCGGGAAGAATACACCCCCGGCTGGAAGTTCAACGAGTGGGAACTCAGGGGAGTGCCCCTCAGGATTGAAATAGGCCCCCGGGATGTGGAAACTGGCCAGGTGGTCCTCGCCCGCAGGGATACCGGCGAGAAATGGGCCGTCTCAACCGATGACCTCGGAAGCAAAGTGGAGAAAGCCCTGGAGGAAATCCAGGCCAACCTCTTCCGTATGGCTAAGAAATTCCGGGATGAAAACACCTACCGGCTTAACGATTACAGCGAGTTCAAGCGGATCATAGAAAGCGACGGCGGTTTCGTCATCGCTCCCTGGTGCGAGTCGCCCCAGTGCGAGGAGGCCATCAAAGAGGAAACCAAAGCCACCATCCGGTGCATACCCTTTGAGCAGGATGGCGAGCCGGATCGCTGCGTATACTGCGGGAAAGAGACAACCTTGAAGGCCCTTTTTGCCAGGGCTTTCTAAGAGGCAGGGGCAAGGCGGGCCTTCACCAGGAGGCCCCGGTCCGCGAGGATCTGGCCCACAGGGCCGAAGGCCAGCACTTTCCCCGAATTAAGAACCACGACCTTATCGCACATCCTCTCCACAAAATCCAGGTCGTGGGAGGCGATGATCTTCGTGTGGGGGAGGGAGCGGAGGAGCTCCATCAGCTCCCACCTCCCCACCGGGTCCAGATTGGCAGTGGGCTCATCCAGGACCAGGATTTCAGGGGCCATAGCCAGAACCGTGGCTATGGCTATCCTCTTTTTCTCCCCAAGGCTCAGGTGATGGGGGGAGCGATTTTCGTAGCCGGCCATCCCCACGGCCTCCAGGGCCCTTTTCACCCTTTCCGCCACCTCTTCGGGCGTAAGCCCCAGGTTTAAGGGGCCGAAGGCCACATCCTCAAAGACTGTGGGGGAAAAGAGCTGATCGTTGGGGTCCTGAAACACAAGCCCGACGAGCCGGCGGATCTCCCGCAAGTTTTCCCTGCGCACCGGAATCCCCTTAACCCTGACGGGGTCGGAGCCGCCGGAAGAATACCCCATGAGGATCCCGTTCAGGTGCAGGAGGAGGGTGGATTTGCCGGCGCCGTTCGGCCCTACTATGCCCACGCTTTCTCCCTCTTCCACATCAAAGCTCACGCCCTTAAGGGCTTCTACCCCATCCGGATAGCGGTAGTGCAGATCCCTCACTTCCACAACCTTTGCCATATCACCCCCTGAAAACCATCATGGCCCAGGCGATCCCGAGGCAGGCCAGGGAAAGCAGAGCGAAAGCCAGATCCCATGAGGAAAACCTGAGGGGGTTCAGCGTCCTGACCTCGCCATCAAAGCCTCTTGCGAGCATGGCCTGGTAGACCCTTTCAGCCCTCTCATAGCTCCTGATGAAGAGCACCCCCGCAACCCCGGCCATCCCCCTGAAGGAAGCCCACCACCTGGCGCCTGCCCCCCTTGACTCCCAGGCCCTCTCCATCCGCATGGCCTCGTCCACCAGGACGAAGATGTAGCGATACATGAAGGAAAGGATCTGGACGAGAGCCGGGGGCATCCTGAGCTTTTCCATCCCCTTTAGGAGGAGGGGGAAGGGGGTCGTGGCCGAGAGGAGCACCAGGGCCAGGGCTGAAAGCCAGGCCTTAAGCCCGATCACAGCTCCTGCCACGAGCCCCTCCTTCCCCTGGGGCAGGACCCGGAACAGGGTCACAAGGAAGGCGAAGGGCACGATGGCTGCGGAGCGGGTCAGGAGATACTGCAGGGGGATGCGGCTTGAGATGCCCGCCAGAAGTATGAGGCCCAGGTTGAACCCGAAAGCGTGCCACGCCCTTTCCGGAGTCCCAAGAACTGTCAGGATGAAGGCCAGCCCCAGGATCATCTTGGTCCTGGGGTCAAGCCTGTGGATCGGGCTTTCAAGCCCGCTGTATTTGTCAAGGAAGCCGTGCTTCATGCCCTCTCTTTCACCAGCATTGCAAGGCCGTAGCCCAGGGCCAGGGTTATGGCTGTCCCCACGATCCCCGCCAGGATTGTGGCCAGAGCCTCATTCCCGACCCCGGGGAAAAGGTAGTCGGGGATTATCTGGAAGAAGGGTTCCCTGGCCTTCTCCATGAAGCCGAAGTTTTCGGCCACCCTCTCAAGGCCATCGGGCCAGGGGGAAGCCAGGGGGGAGAGAAGGGCCAGGATGAAAGCGATAGCTATGCCCCAGATCCACCATTTCCTCTCCATGGCCATCCCTCCTTAAACTTTCTCCAGGGCCAGCAGGTCCGGCCTTGTGGCTTTGACGAAGCCGAGGACCAGGGCTGTTATCAGCCCCTCCCCTATGCCGATGAGGGCGTGGATCCCGGCCATGGCCGGAAGGGCTATGGCGAGCGGGGATGTCCCCGAGAGGGCAAGCTCAAGGGCGCAGGCCACAGCCGCCACGAAGACCGAAACCCAGCCTGCGGCGAAGCCCCCCACAACCTCGGCAAGCCCTTTGCCCCGGAACAATCTGAGGACCAGGTTGTAAGTGAAGTAGCCCAGGAATACGGCTATTATCCCCATATTGAGGACATTGGCCCCGAGAGCGGTTATCCCTCCGTCCTGGAAGATCAGGGCCTGGACCAGGAGGACGCAGGTCATGACCAGGAGGCCGGTCCAGGGGCCAAGGAGGATGGCCGCCAGAGCTCCTCCTACGAGGTGGCCTGAAGTGCCCCCGGCCACGGGGAAATTGAGCATCTGGGCGGCAAAGATGAAAGCTGCCATCACCCCAACCAGGGGAACCTGCTTCTCCTTCAATTTTCCGGCGAGGCGTCGCAGCCCATAGGCCACTCCCCCGGCTGAAACGACGTAGGTGCCGGCTGCGGTGGCAGCATTCAGGAAGCCATCCGGTATATGCATAACCCACCTCCCTCCGGGAAAGAAAAAACCACAAAGGCTGCCAGCCTTCAAGCCAGCTTTCAGGCCTTCGTGGTCCTTTCCCCGTTTTTTAATTTCGGGCTTTAAGCCCCTTCAGGGGCGGGTCTGCCACTATTATAAGCCGGGGGCGAAGACCTGTCAAGCGGGCAAAGTAAGTGCGCCACCTCATCATGCAGGACACCCGGGAAAATGACAGGGGAAACTCGCCCAAAGCCCCGGGGTCAGCTCTCCTGGCGCACTTACTGGGCACCCTTGACAAAAGTTTTTAATGCTGCTAAAATTTCACTGCATTAACCATTGCTGGAGGGAGGCCTTTGGAAAGGGACTTTGAAGCAACAGAGGTGCACATATTCAGGCTGATGGGGGCTTTGAGGCGGAGGATGGCGAGGGACCTGGCCCGCTATGGCCTCACTTTCCCCCAGTTCATGGCCCTTCAATCCCTGGAAAAGGCTGAAGGCCCCTGCCGGATGGGGCCGCTGGCCGCCTTAGCCCTCCAGAGCCTGCCCGCCATGACTGGCATTGTGGACAGGCTTGAAGAAAAAGGGCTGGTGGAACGCCGGCGGGATCCCGAAGACCGCCGCTCCGTTATCGTGGTGCTCACGGAAAGGGGAAAGGATGTTCTTTCCCGGATCAGGGCCGACCGTCGGCGCACTCTGGAGGAAATCTTCAAGAAACTAACCCCGGAGGAAATAAAAGCCCTGAATGCCATTATGGAGAAAATAATCCACGCCCTTGAGGCCGCAGAACCTGATATTCCAGCAACGGAATGAAAAACGGGGGTGCAGGGGAGGTGTTCCCCCGTCCTCTCTTCCCCTTCCAAAAGGGGCAGATTAGGGGCGAGCAGCCCCCTTCATCCCGCCCACGAGTGGGACCCTGAACCCTGGCAAATCCTGAGCAAACGAGGGTGGCCAAGGCCGGAGGGAGCTGTCTCCCTCTGAAACGGGGGAAAGCTTTTCAGTTCCGGCGATGCAATCAAATCCTGCAATCTAAAATTTGGAGGGGTGAATGTTCAGGCTCTTGAAGCATGCCCGACCCTTTTACCCGCTGATTCTCCTGATCGTTATCCTGCTCTTCATCCAGGCCAATGCTGACCTGGCCCTTCCCGATTACATGTCCCGGATAGTCAACGTCGGGATACAACAGGGGGGAGTGGAGAGTGCAGTCCCGGAAGCCGTCCGCCAGAGCACGATGGAGCGCCTGGCCCTCTTCCTCACCGGTGAGGAAAGGGCGGAGTTAATGGCCCTCTACGAGCGGGTAGACCCCTCATCGCCCAACTACGAGGCTTACCTCAGGAAATATCCGGCTCTGGAGAAAGAGCCAATCTATGTCCTCAAAAAAGTTGAACCCGCGGCCTTTGAGCGGATTCAGCCAGCTGTGGCCCGCGCCATGTTAGTGGTCTTCAGCATAGAGCAGATCCAGGCCCATCCGGAGCAGGCCAGGATGATGCCGGGCCTGGGCTTTGACCTCTCAAAGATCCCACCGGGGACAGACCTTTTTGCCCTCATCGGCCGGCTGCCCGATGAGCAGAAGGCCAGGATAAGCGAGATGGTGGAGCGCAGGTTTGAGGCCCTGGGAGGGGAAAAAGCCCTCTTCCAGGCCGCCGCCAGGACTGTCAGGGCCGAATACGAAGGCCTCGGGATGGACATGGCAAGGATCCAGAACGCCTACATCCTGCGGGTGGGCGGGCAGATGCTTCTCATAGCCCTGCTCGCCGCCGTCATAACTGTAACAGTGGGTTTCCTGGCCGCCAGGGTAGCCGCTGGATTCGCCCGGGAGCTGAGGCGCCACTTCTTTGAAAGGGTCCTGAGCTTCTCCGGAGTTGAAATGGACAGATTCTCCATCGCCTCCCTCATCACCAGGGCCACCAACGACATAACCCAGATCCAGACCGTCATGGTCTTCCTCCTGCGCATGGTCTTCTATGCACCGATCATCGGCGCCGGCGCGGTGGTGAGGGCCCTGAGCAAGAGCCCCTCAATGTGGTGGATCCTGGGCCTCGGCCTCGGGATCCTTATAGGGCTGGTGACCCTGGGGTTCAGGCTCGCCGTGCCCAGGTTCAAGCTAATCCAGACCCTGATGGACCAGCTCAACAGGATAGCGCGGGAAAACCTGACCGGGGCCATGGTCGTCAGGGCTTTCAACCGGCAGAAATATGAGGAAAAAAGATTTGACAGGGCCAACAGGGAGCTGACCGGGATCACCCTCTTCGTCAACCGGGTCTTTGTGATGATGATGCCCCTGACCATGTTCACCATGAACGCCATCATGGTGCTCATCCTCTGGGTCGGCGCGCACCAGGTTGCCCAGGCCAGCATGAGGATCGGGGACATGATGGCTTTCCTTCAGTATGCCATGCAGGTCTTCTTCTCCTTCATGATGCTTTCAATGCTATCCATCATGCTCCCCAGGGCCGATGTGGCCGCTGGTCGCATAGCTGAAGTCTTGGAGACAGAACCCAGCATAAAGGATCCCGAAAACCCCCGCTTTTTCCCTCACCCCTTCATCCCCACGATAGAGTTCCGCCACGTCTCCTTCCGCTACCCCGGTGCCGAGGAAAGCGTCCTTCACGACATAAGCTTCACGATCCGGGCCGGGGAAACTGTGGGAATAATCGGGACGACGGGCTCTGGCAAATCCACCCTCATCAACCTCATCCTCCGCTTCTACGACCCCACGGAGGGGGAAATACGCATAAGCGGCGTGGACATCCGCCAGGTGCGCCTCAAGGACCTGCGGGAACGAATAGGTTATGTGCCCCAGCACAGCAACCTCTTCACCGGGACCGTGGAATCCAACCTCCGCCTGGCCGATGAGGATGCTCCGGAGGAGATTTTGCTCCGGGCGCTGGAGGTGGCCCAGACCAGGGATTTCATCCTCTCCAACCCCCACGGGCTCGGCCTGGATGTGGCCCAGGGAGGGGTGAACTTCTCCGGCGGACAGCGCCAGCGGCTGACCATAGCCCGCGCCCTGGTCAAGGGTGCGCCAATCTACATCTTTGACGATTGCTTCTCCTCCCTGGATTACCAGACCGATCTCCGCCTGCGGAGGGCCCTGCGGGAATACCTCAGAGGGAGCACCATCATCATCGTGTCCCAGAGAGTGGCCACAATAAAGGATGCCGACAAGATCCTGGTCCTGGACGAAGGCAGGCTCATAGCCCAGGGAACCCACGACGAGCTCATGGAAAAATGCGAGGTCTACAGGGAGATCGCCCTCTCCCAGCTCAAACTTCAGGAGGTGGTGGCATGAGCGTTTCACGACCCCTTTCGCATCTTGCTCCCGGAGTGCGCGCCCCCTTCGAGCGGGGCCCGATGGGAAGAGGGCCTGGCCACATAAGCTTTGGCCCCGTGGAGAAGCCCAGGGATTTCGCCGGCACAGTCCGGAAGCTCCTGGCTTACCTGAGCCCATACCGCTTGTCCATCCTCATCGTTCTCCTCCTGGCTGCCGGCTCCACCATCTTCTCCATTTTCGGCCCCAGGATCCTGGGCACGGCCACCACCAAACTCTTTGAGGGGCTCATAGCCCAGTTCACCGGGACGGGACAGGTGGACTTCGGGGCTATCGGCAGGATACTCCTATCGGTCCTCGGCCTTTACCTTCTCTCCGCTGGCTTCAGCTATGCCCAGGGCTGGCTCATGACCAATGTGGCGATCAGGGTGACTTATCAACTGCGCCGGGACATCATGGCCAAAATCCACCGGCTCCCCTTTCGCTACCTTGACGGCACCCAGCACGGCGAGATCCTCTCCCGCCTGACCAACGACGTGGACACCGTCAACCAGACCCTCAACCAGAGCCTGACCCAGATCCTTTCCTCCTTCGTGACCGTGGTCGGGATGCTGGCCATGATGCTCTCCATTTCCTGGCAGATGACTCTGGTGGCGCTCCTCATAATCCCCCTTTCCAGCGGGGTGGTGATGTTCATCATCAGCCGCTCCCAGAAGCTTTTCGCCCGGCAGCAGGCCTTCCTCGGCCGCGTCAACAGCCAGGTGGAGGAAACCTTCAGCGGGTATGTGGAAGTCAGGGCTTTTAACGGGGAAGAGAGGAGCCTGAGCCAGTTCAACCAATACAACGACCAGCTCTACAACGTGGCCTGGAAGGCCCAGTTCCTTTCGGGGATAATGATGCCGGTGATGGGCTTCATAGGCAACCTGGGCTACGTGGCTGTGGTTATGCTGGGCGGATACCTGGCCGTGCACGGGCGCATAGCCGTGGGCGATATCCAGGCTTTCATCCAGTATATCCGCTCCTTCACCCAGCCCATAACCCAGCTGGCCAACATCTCCAACATACTCCAGCAGACAGCGGCCGCCGCGGAGCGGGTTTTTGATTTCCTGGCCGAGGAGGAAGAAGCCCCCGATCCGGATCAACCCCTGCGGTTGAGCCAGGTCAGGGGCGAAGTGGAGTTCCGGAATGTGCACTTCAGTTATATCCCGGGCAAGCCTGTCATAAGGGGTTTCTCTGCCAGGATAAAGCCAGACCAGAAAGTGGCCATTGTTGGCCCCACTGGAGCCGGAAAAACCACTCTGGTGAAACTCCTCATGCGCTTCTACGATGTGGACGAGGGCGCAATCCTCATAGATGGGCACGATATCCGCCAGTTCTCCCGCTCGGACCTCAGAAAGCTTTTCGGGATGGTCCTTCAGGACACCTGGCTCTTCAATGGCACTGTCATGGAGAACATCCGCTATGGCCGGGAAGACGCTACCGAGGAGGAGGTCATAGCGGCAGCCCGGATGGCGCGCATAGACCGGTTCATCCGATCGCTGCCTGAAGGCTACCATACGGTAATCAATGAAGAGATGACCAACCTTTCTCAGGGCCAGAAGCAGCTTCTGACCATAGCGAGGGCCATTCTGGCCAACCCTCCCATGCTCATCCTGGATGAAGCCACCAGCTCGGTGGACACCCACACTGAACTCCTGATCCAGGAGGCGATAGAGGCCTTCATGCGCGGGCGCACCGCCTTCATCATAGCTCACCGTCTCTCCACCATCCGCAACGCTGATCTGATCCTGGTGGTCCGGGATGGGGCCATAGTGGAGCAGGGGACCCATGAGGAGCTGATGGCCCGCGGCGGCTTTTATGCCGAGCTTTACAACAGCCAGTTTGAGCCCGCATAGAAGGGGAAGAGGTGTGGGGACGCCCCCAGCATCCTTCCGGCATGGGAGCTTCGCCTCCTTGCCAGCTTGACAGGCGTGGCAATAAGTGATAAAATATAAGCCAGAAATGGGGGATCGTCTAACCGGCAGGACAGCGGACTCTGGATCCGCCAGTCGAGGTTCGAATCCTCGTCCCCCAGCCTTTTCAGAAAGGGGAGGTGCCGGAGAGGTCTAACGGGGCCGCCTGCTAAGCGGTTAAGGGGCCTAAAAAGCTCCTTCCAGGGTTCGAATCCCTGCCTCCCCGTTCTTTAAAAGGGGGCCCGTGGCCAAGCGGGAAGGCACCTCGTTTGCACCGAGGAGAGCGCCGGTTCGAATCCGGCCGGGTCCATAAAGGTATGCGGGCGTAGTTCAGCGGTAGAACGCTTCCTTGCCAAGGAAGAGGTCGTGGGTTCGAATCCCATCGCCCGCTCTTTGCCGAGGTAGCTCAGGTGGTAGAGCATGCGGCTGAAAACCGCAGGGTCGTCGGTTCGACTCCGACCCTCGGCACAGGAGGCGCATTCGTCTAAGGGTTAGGACACGGGCCTTTCAAGCCCGTAGTAGGGGTTCGAGTCCCCTATGCGCCAAAGGTTGCGGGGTAGCTCAACGGGGAGAGCGGGCGGCTGTTAACCGTCTGGTTGCGGGTTCGAGTCCCGCCCCCGCAGTCTGGGGCCGTAGTTCAGTTGGTTAGAATACCGGCCTGTCAAGCCGGAGGTCGCGGGTTCGAGTCCCGTCGGCCCCGTTTCAAGTGATTTTAGGCGAAAAGAGGTCCGCACCCCCCTTATTAAAGGGCCATCCCTGATGCAAAGGCCGGGAAAGGGATGGCCCCTTTTCTTTTGCTTCCTGACTTGCAATTCCCTCTTGAAGGCTCAAAAGACTTTTCTTTCCCCCCAGGGAGGATTGCAGGGCTTAAGTTTAAAGGCCTGGAATGATGTGCTCCCAAAAGGGGCAAAGAAAGGGGTAAAGGGGGCTTCCTGAAATTCAGAAGACAAAAGGGGGATGCGATAAGCAAGGAGGTGCGAGCCCGCAGCTTGCTCCAGACCTTGGTAAAGTATCCCCTCGGCCGTTCTGAGCCGGCGTTCTCCGCGAAGGATATGGCCTGGAAGTCCTCCGAAAGGAAAGGGCCCTGAGCTTCTGGGCCGTGAGGCGTCTGGATATTGAAGCCATGGGGCGGGTAGTGGCCGGCTGGACGGAGAGGGCAGGGTTTGGGCAAGGCGATCAGCATGGATGGGAAGCGAGATGGGCTGGCTTTATTAGTCGTGTCATCGGGTGTACCTTTAGCCATCAACCCGCTGCGAAAGGCAGGATCCCCCTGCATTTCTGATGGGCAGCGAGGTATGGCCGCAAGACCCGATAAAAAGCCCTGGGTTCTGAGGAACATCACCCTATCACGGAGAGGGTGCGCGGTCAAGGGCGCATTTATTTTATCCTCAACAGCCTGTGAGCATGGCCTTCAATGACCATGGTGATGCTCCCCTGGCATTCCCCCACTTTCTCGCCGGTCCAGGCATCAAACAAGGAGTATTTCCTGTTTGGATCCAAACCCACCTTAGCCAGGGGCAAAGTTAGAGTAGCCTTATGGTCACTCCAATTGAACAGGCCAACCAGAGGCGCGTCCCCTCCCGGCACATGCCAGATGCCGGGCAGGGCGCGATGGGTCAGGCGCTGACCATCGCCGAACACGTTCATAATGCCGATGGCGGCAAGGAGGTCCGGTTTCTCAAATAGATCCACGGGCCTGGCCCCTGCGCCGGATATGCTCAAATCAAGGATGGTGCGGTTATTCAGAAGTTCCACCTGTTCCGGGGATGAGGAGGTAAGATCTCCGGCAAGCCACAGGCCGCCGTTCAAGGCGTAAACGGCAACAAGGGTCTTCGCCTCCTGGGAAGACCAGGGCTTAAGCCTGATCCCCTCGCCGGGCTGCACGTTGAAGAGATTGCCCCTGGCGAAGTAAGCGGCTATGTTGTTCCGGATGTACCAGGTGGCATATTGCCAGTTGAGCCAAGGGAGATCGCTGGTGGTTTGCTCGGCGCTGAGGCGGAACTCGGTATCCATGCTCACCCGGCTCTCATTGAGTATCCCCACCGGCGCCAACCACGGACCTATGGCCTGCTGGATATAGGCTCTATCGCCCGCCCCTCTCCTGATGGCCTGTAAGCCCCGGCGCAGGGCCTCCAGGGAGGTTACAGAAGGGTTATGCCTTTTGCCCTCCAGGGCTCCGGCGTGGAGGAAATCCAGTTTCAGGTATTCATAGCCCCAATCGTTAACCACGGTATTGAAGAGCTCCGCCAACCACCGCTGCACTTCCGGATGGGAACCGTCCAGAACGTACCTCTCCGGAGCGCCCGGATCCTGCCTGTATATGACCAGGGAACCATCCTCGCCTTTCAGGAACCAATCGGGATGCTCTTGTAACAAGGATGATCCCTTGTCAACCAGGAAGGGGGCAAACCAGAGGCCGGGCTTCAAGCCAAGGGCGCGAATCTTTTGGGCCGTGGCCTTCATCCCCTCCGGGAACTTCTCGTTGGCCCGCCAATCGCCGCGGGAGGTGAACCAGCCGCTGTCTATCAACACGTAACGGTAGGCAGGGGATAATCTATCCTTCAGGAATTCAGCATTGCGCAGCACGTCCGCCTCGGTGATCTTCCTGTAGTAATAGGGCCAGGAGCACCATCCGGAGGAAGGAGGCGCCGGCATGACCCTGTTGACCTCCCGCACGGCCAGACCGTATTCGTCCAGGCAGGCCAGGGGGTCATGGCATGCGCCGATCATTATCTTTTCCGAAGGAAACGAATCTCCTGTGGGCAGCAGGGCGCTGCCCAGGTTGTGCACGCTCCACCCGGAGAAGCGGCCGGCAAGGGGATTCTGGCGCACTTCAATAAAAGTCTTCCATTTCTCTGCAGTGAGGGCTCCGGCAATAAAGCCCAGCCCTTTGTCTTTGCTCCAGAGGGCATGCACCCACCAACCGGAGTAATCGCCAAGGCGCAAGTTGCCTGTGCCATCGGGCAGCGATACGGGCATGGCTATGTAGGGCATCGGCAATATGGGGACCACGCCCCTGTAGCCAACGCTGGTGTAGCTGTTGATAAAGGCCAAAGTTTCTCTGGGGGAGATGCCCTCCAGAAACTTGCCGCCTGCCCCTATGGCCAGGGGCTTCAAGCCCTCAACCTGCACCGCTTGCCGGCCGGTATTGGCCTCTGATACCTCTGCCCTCTGTGCCGGTTATAACCAGGCTATGGCCGATACCCAGGGCATCGGTTATGGGGGCTTTGCTCCACCTCTCCCAGGTGAATTGCGGGCTGGAAAGCTCTTCCCCACCGAGCCGGGCGCCGAAGTATGCGCCTTCCATCAGCCTCCGGCCTCCGGCGGCAAAAGAGAGCCGCCCTGTGCGCAGGTTGAAGGAGGCCAACACGCGGCCATTAGTGATGGAAAAGAGGGGAGTCCAGGGGGGCGAAGCCCCCATGCCAGGGGGTATGGGGGATGTGCCCCCAGGAAAACAAAACAAGGGGCGAGAAGGCAACTCCTGCAACCCGGCCACGAGGGGGACCCTCAACCCCGGCAAACCCTCAGCAAACGAGGGTGGGAAAAAACCGGGGGTGCAGGGGGCAAAGCCCCCTGGCGGGGGGTGTCCCCTGCCTTTTTCTTTTTTCCCACCCCCGTTCCCTGCAACTCAGCCGGGCTTCAGGGGCCCCCTCGTAGACGGGTTTCAGGAGATGCCAGCTCGCCCCCACTCTTTATTCTTTCGGGGGCACATCCCCCGAACCCCCTGGGAGGGGGCCATACCCCCTCCCTGAAGTTTGGCCTTTTTACCCTTTTTGCCGTGGCGGCTATGCAGGGCAAAAGGCTTTTCAGAGCCTCAAATCCGGGCCGCATCGGCCACCGCATTCAATAACAACGCCACCTCCCAT